>CAYRCA010000109.1:0-10454 GCA_964422565.1 uncultured Acidobacteriota bacterium
ACCGATACGGCCGTCCCCTTCCAGGCCAAGTCGATCAACAGACCGACGAGCCCAAAGCCGGTGAAAAACGTGTTGGGTTCCATGTCATCTGCCCTCCTTGCGCGCCTGCTCGATTAAACGCGAAAGCCGGCGCAATTGTTCGTCGTCGAGCTTCTCCCGGGAGAGGTCGATAAGGGTGGCGACCGCCTGCTCAGTGGAGCCGTCGAAGAACGTCTCCACCATATGGTGCAGGACCGACCGCCTCGTTTTCGAGCGGGGCACGACCGGAAGAAAGACGTATCTCTGCCCCTCGGTTTCGTGGCGGAGGTGGCCTTTTTCCTCGAGTACCCGCAACAGGGCCCGGACGGCGGAATAGCCGGGAGGGTCGGGCAGCAGGTCCCTGACCTCGGCCGCCCCCGCCTTGCCCCGGGCGTAGATGATGTCCATGATCTGCCGCTCCCGCCGACTCAACGCGACGTATGACGCTCGTGCCATGAGCACCTCCATGCTAAAAATTCAGCATGCTGAAAATCTAGCACCTGGTGAGGTCGGCTGTCAACAGGAAAATCCAGGGAAAATCCAGGGTTCCAGCGAGGAGGGACGCGCCGTAGACGTGCCGGACCGCTCCGTCCGGCGCGATCGGGCGCTTCCGCTGTCTTCTCGGTAAGCCGTGTCGCCCCGAAGCGCCGCCTCCCGGCGGCCCGCGGCGGATTCCGTATGCTGCGGGAGTCGGCGGAAACCTCTGGGAATTTTGACGCTCCTCTGTTAGCGTTCAGCCTATGAAACCCGCGAGATATGCCTTTCTTGTCGTGCTGTGTTTGCCTTTCCAACCTTTCCTCGTCGCCGCGGAACGTCATCAGGCCGATGTCGCGATCTACGGGGGAACCGCGGGTGGGGTCATGGCCGCCATCGCCGCCGCGGGCGAGGGAGTCGATACGATCCTGCTGGAACCGGGCCGCCACCTGGGCGGTATGTTAACCGGCGGCTTGGGCCGCACCGACATGGACCGCCAACAGGACGTGATAGGCGGTTTTGCCCGAGAGTTCTTCGTCCGGGCCGGACGTCACTACGGCGAGCCGATCGCCTGGACCTTCGAGCCAAGTGTGGCGACGCGGATCCTGACTGAGTGGCTCGGGTCCACGCCGGTCCGGGTCCTGACGGAGCATCGGCTGGCCTCGGTGGAGACCCGGGACGGCCGGATCATCCTCGCGCGCACCGAGAACGGCGCCGAGATTCGGGCCCGGGTCTTCATCGACGCTTCCTACGAGGGAGACCTCTTGGCCATGACCGGTGTCTCCTACGTGGTGGGACGGGAGGGGCGGGAGGTATATGGAGAGAGTCTCGCCGGCGTCAAGGAGATCCAGCCGGGCAACCACCAGCTTCACGCCGTTGTTTCCCCATTTGACGCGGACGGCCAACTGCTTCCGTACGTGATCGACGAATCGGAGGTGGGACCGGTGGGCAGCGGGGATGATCGGGTGCAGGCTTACTGTTTCCGGCTCTGCCTGACCGATGTTCCGGAGAACCGCATTCCGTTTCCCCGGCCGGGGGACTACGACCCGGCGCGCTACGAGTTGTTGGCCCGCTATCTCCAGGCCACCGAGCAGCGCTTCGGGCGGGCGCCCAATCCGCTGGGGATCTCCCGCGTTCCCAACGGCAAGACCGACGTCAACAGCGGCGGACCCATCTCCACCAATCTGTTGTCGGCCAGCTGGGAGTACCCCGAAGCCGATTACGCCCGCCGCGCTGAAATCTGGAACGAACACCTGAGTTGGGCCCAAGGGCTGGTCTACTTCCTGAGCCACGACCCGGCGGTCCCCGAGTACCTGCGACAGGAGATGGCCGCCTGGGGGCTTCCCCGGGACGAATTCGTGGACACGGGCCACTGGCCCCATCAGCTATACGTCCGGGAGGCGCGGCGCATGAAGGGAGAGTACATCATGACCCAGCACGACCTGGAGACTCGGCGGCGCAAGTACGATTCGATCGGGATGGGGGGATACAACATGGATGTCCGGGAAGTCCAGTGGGTCGCCAAGACGGTCTACCGCTTTCCGGACCCGAGGCGGGAAGTCCTCATGGAGGGCTATATCACCGTCCATGTGGAACCCTACGAGATCCCCTACCGCAGTCTCCTCCCCAGAATCGAGGAAAGCGACAACCTGTTGGTGACCTCCTGCGTTTCGGCGAGTCACATGGCCTACTCGTCGATCCGGATGGAACCCCAGTACATGATCATGGGACAGGCCGCCGGGGTGGCGGCGGCCCTCGCGGTCAAGGCGGACCGGGCGCCCCACCATATCGATCTGGTTCAACTTCAGGCTCGGCTTCGGGATCAGGGACAAATTCTGTCTCTGGAGGAGGCGGTTCGCTGACCTCACATCCTCAGCCTTGACTTGGGGGATAGCGCCCGAATACTCTCCGGGACGGCGCGGAGAGGGCTGGGCCGGCCGGGTCGGCGATCACTGCGTTCGTGGCATTTGTTTGTGGATCCCTCGCGCTGCGACAGGACTCTGGCTTTGGGAACAATAAAACACCGGTTGTGGAGGAATCCCGCCACACGCGGCCTCCTTCTGCTGGGCCTGCGGTCGGCCGCCTCATGGTGGCGTCCCGTTCTTAGACGCACGCAATTCATCGCGGTGACCGGCAGCTTGGGCAAGACCACCACGAAAGAACTCCTCGCGAGGATACTCTCCGCCCACAACCCGACTCGATGCACGCTGCATAACCAGAACGATGGCTTCGGAGTGCCGCGCAGCCTCTTGCGATCGCGTCCGCGCGACCGGTTCGCGGTGATTGAAATCGGGGTTGCAGGCCCGGGGCAGATGCGGGGCAGGGCCCGCCTGGTCCGTCCTCATGTCGCCGTCTTCTTGGGAATCCAGCGTACCCACTCCACGGCCTTCTCCAGCCTCGACGAGCACGCCGACGAGAAGGCGCGGCTGCTCGAGTTCCTGGCCAGGGACGGAATCTGCGTCGCCAACGGAGACGAGCCCCGAGCGAGCGCGATCGCCGGGCGGTGGCCGGGAAACCGGCTGTTGTTCGGCACCACTCCGGGGCTCGACCTGATCGCCGACCGGATCGAGGCGCGATGGCCGCAACGATTGCGTTTCAGGGTCCGCCACAACGGGGCGGAGCACCGCGTTCAGACCCTGCTCGTCGGGACACATTGGGTTCCCAGCGTTCTGGCCGCTCTGGCAGTTGCGTCCGCTGTCGGCGTTCCCCTGAGCCGGGCGGTCGAGGCGGTCGCCGCGTGCCCGCCGTTTCCGGGACGGTTACAGCCGGTGACCCTCCCCGACGGAAGCGTCATGCTCCGCGACGACTATAATGCGAGCCAATCCGTTCTTGAGTGCGCCCTCGCGGTTCTGCGTCATGCCTCCGCCACCCGTCGGGTTCTGGTGCTCTCCGACTTTTCCGACTTTCCCGGAGGCAGAAGAAGTCGCCTCCGCCACTTGGCGGAACTGCTGCCGGGGGTGGTGGACCTGTGCCTTCTGGTGGGAAAATCGTGCGACTACGGCAAACGTCGTCTGGTCGAAAACGGCTTCGCGGAGAACCGGATTGAGATCTTCGGTACTCTGCGGGAGGCCGCCGAGCGACTCCGCCGAATCCGCGCGCCGGGGGATCTGATCCTCCTGAAGGGGCGTACCACCGATCATGTCGCGCGCATCTTCTTCGCACAGTTCGGAGCGATCGGCTGCCGACGAGAACGTTGCCGCAAGACGGTCCTCTGCGATTTCTGTCCCGAGCTGACACCCGTCGGTTACACCGCCCACTTGAGATCGGAAAGACCGGAAGGGGCGCCGCTCGAAGGAATCCCTCATGCGGATCGCGCTTGATCCTCGGAACGTTATTATCGGCAGCGCCCTGCGGCGGGCGGGGGCCACTCTCTGGAGCGGAGCGCCCATCGACTGCGACCCGAACCGGCCGGCTCGTCTTAACGATCTGGTAATAGGCGAAATCCTCGAGGTTCCCAAGACCAACGATGCCGAAGCCCCAAACTGGATCGAGCGCCTCTACCCGGGAGAGTCGCCGGGCAGGGTGACGATCTCTCGAGAACCCCTCAGGAAGGGCGTCTTCATTGGAACGATCGGAAACCGTTACGCGCCTCCCTACGTGCTCGGAGGTCTCCAGGACCCCGTTACCCGGCGCCCGAACGGGGAGATCCGGGGAGGCTCGATCGCCGAGAGCCTCTTCGCCGTCAACTGTGTGGGCTTCGTAAACATGGCGGCGGACGACTTTCCCCGGGCCCGGGTCCGGGTCGACGGTGTCCTGATCGACGGGCGGCGACGCCCCATCAACCTGAGGGGGTTTCGAGAGCCTCTCGGGCGGATGGAGCCGGACAACTCCGAGCGTTCAAGGCGAGTCCTGGTTGCCGGCTACTCCTCGGACGCCGGCAAGACGGTCACCGCCCGGGCGCTTGTCCGGGAGTTGACGTCGCGGGGCTTTCGGGTCACCCTCGAGAAGAAGTCGGGGACCGCCTGTTGTCGCGACTGGCTCTCCAGTTTCCCGCAAGACGACATCGAGGGTGCGGCGGGCGACTCGCCCACAGCCAGGGAGATCGATTTGCAGGCCTTCCCCGCCCGCGATTTCGTTGACGGCCTCGGCGTCGTCTCGGATGTCAGCATCGACACCCGGACCTTCGTCCGAGAGAGCGTTCTCTACACGGAGGCCTTTGTCGCTCAGCGGTCACCGGATTTTCACGTCATGGAACTGGCGGACAACATTGCCCACGGCCCCAACTGGGCGCTGTTGCGGGATCCCGCGTTCGCGTCGCGACTCTCCGCGTTGGTCTACTGTCCTCTTCCCCGAATCGAGGCCGTAATCCACTTTCTGTCCTTCCTGCGCTCGACCCTCGGCCTCGGGGACCTGCCGGTGGTGCTCAGCGGACCTTTGGCCAACGAAGCACAATTCGAGATCGTCCGGCGGGAGGTGCGAGCACGCTGCCGGGTCCCCGTCGCGCCCTCGGCGCGGCTGCTGACGCGAGGTTGGGAGTCCGAGGGGTCGAGCCTGGTCGACACCCTCCTCAACGCGACGGCGACTCGGGAACCGCCGCGCCCCTCCCGAAGGACGGGGACTCGTCGCCATGCCAAACGGACCGTGCCTTCGGAGGAAACGGAGATCGAACTTGACGGTTAGCGCCCGGCTGTTCAGCATCTTGATGCTGGTGACGCGCCCCCGGTCTGCGTCGGGAAGGTCTCGACTTCGCGCCGCCCGGGGCGCCCAACTTCGACGCCTGGTCGGACACGCCGACGACCAGGTGCCCTTTTATCGCGACCTCTTCAACCGTCATGGCCTGCGCCCCTCTGCGATCCGCGGGTTGGAGGATCTCCCCGGACTTCCGGTTGTGTCGAAAAGGGATCTGCAGATGGCGGGGTTGGACCATCGGCTGGCCACCCCGTTCCGCGGTAGGCGACTGTTCACCCGGAGCACATCAGGCTCGACGGGAGAACCGATGGTGGTCTGCTGTACCTGGTTCGAGGAGAGCGTGCTCAGTTGCCTACGCGCAAGGGTTTGGCGACAGCTTGGAGTCCGCTCCAGGGATCGGCTGGTTCGGCTGAGGATCCCCATAAACTCACGACGTCGGCCCCGCTGGTTGTCCCGACTTCAAAGCCTCGGTTTCTACCGCCAGACCGTCGTCGACTGCCTCTTGCCTCCGGATGAAATCTTCCGACGGGTACGGGACCTCGCACCCACCGTCCTCTCCGGATTTCCCGGGATCCTGGCCGCGGTGGCCCAGGAAAACGGGGGAGCGCGGTTGCCGTCCCTGAGATTTGTAATCGCAGGAGGGGAGAATCTCGACTTGGTGCGGCGCCGGCAAATCGAACGAGGATTCCAGGTGCCCGTGTGGAACACGTACGGCAGTCACGAATTCAACCAGATCGCGGCGCAATGCGCGAGGGGCCGCCTCCATGTCCGCGAGGAGACGGTCATCCTGGAGGTTCTGAGAGATGGGTTGCCGGCGGAACCCGGCGAAAGTGGGGAAGCGGTCGTCACCGGACTTCATTCGTTCGCCATGCCGTTCATCCGCTATCGGCTTGGCGACGTCGTCACCCGGGGACCGGATGATTGTGAATGTGGCCGGGCCGGTCTCACCCTGGAATCGGTCGAAGGCAGAGTCGCGGACCTTCTCGTCCTGAATGATGGCCACAAGCTTCACCCCTTCAGCCTGATTCGGGAGTTGAGCCACGATTTCGAACTGGTTCGTCGGTATCGACTGATCCAGGAAGTGGAGGGGAGGGCGCGGCTTGAGATCGTCCCCGCGGTTCCGTTTCCCGCCGTCAGAGCGGAGGCCCTGCGGAAAAAGCTGTGTGAAGTGGCCGGCGGGCGGCTGGCCGTGGACATCGCGCTTGTGCGGGAGATCCCGATCGAACCCCGCGGGAAGCTTCAAGTCTGCGTGAGCCGTGTTTCAAGGGGGGATCGAAAAGGAGGAAATCCGTGATTCATAAACACCGATGTGTGCTCCCGTGGGTGTTCACCCTTCTCCTGGCGGCGGGCGTCGTCTCCGGCGGGAGCGATCTGGATCGGCGGCTCGACGCCGAACTGCCCTCGCTCTTGGCGATCTATGAGGATCTACACCGGAATCCGGAACTCTCGTTCGAGGAGCGGGAGACGGCGGGGAAGCTGGCCGGCGAGCTCAGGCGGCTGGGGTTCGAGGTGACCGAGAACGTCGGCCGCTACGACGATCCCGCCTTGACGGCTTACGGCGTCGTGGCGGTGCTTCGAAACGGAGCCGGACCGGCCGTGATGCTCAGGACCGACCTCGACGGCCTGCCGGTGGAGGAAACGACAGGTCTCCCCTACGCCAGCCGGACGCCGGGTGTGATGCACGCCTGCGGTCACGACATCCACATGACCAGCTTCCTGGGCGCGGCGAGGCTGCTGGCCGGAATGAGGGACGATTGGTCGGGGACGCTCGTCATGATCGGCCAGCCGGCGGAGGAGCACGGCGCGGGCGCTCGGGCGATGCTTCGAGACGGGTTGTTCGAACGGTTTCCCCGCCCCGACGCGGCCATCGCGCTCCATGTCAAAGACGGTCTTCCCGCGGGGAAGGTCGGCCTTCGTGAAGGATATATGCTGGCGAGCGCCGACTCGGTGGACATCACGCTCTACGGATCCGGCGGCCACGGGGCGATGCCCCACCTGACGAAAGATCCCGTTGTCCTGGCCGCTCAGACGATTCTCGCCCTGCAAACGATCATCAGCCGGGAGGTGGATCCCCTTGAGCCGGCGGTAGTGACGGTCGGATCGATCGACGCCGGGACCAAACACAACATCATTTCCTCCGAAGCGCGACTCCAACTGACCGTTCGGGCTTTCGACCCGGAAGTGCGACTTCAGGTCATCGAGGCGATCGCGCGTATTGCGGAGGGAACCGCCCTGGCCGCCGGTATCCCTCCCGACCGTTCCCCGAGCGTGGTTGTCGCCGACGAGTCGACCCCCTCAACCTACAACGATCCGGAGCTGACCCGTCGGATAACGGAAGTACTGCGGCGGGAACTGGGTGAGGAGAACGTCGTTCAGGGAGTCCGCGTCATGGCCGCCGAGGATTTTTCCGTCTACGGACTTCAAGAGCCCCGCGTCCCTATCTCCATGTTCTGGCTGGGAGTGGCGGACCCGGCGGCGGTATCCCGAGCCGCCGCCGGAGGTCCAGCGGTTCCACCGCTCCACTCGGCGGAGTTCGCCCCCGTCCCCGGGTCCTCGATCCGCACGGGCGCCCGAGCCCTTACCGCCGCCGCGCTCGATCTGCTTCGGAGCGAATAGGCCAAAGTGCGCCGCCCCGGCGAATCCCGGGTCGACGATCTTTGGCGAAGGGGAACCACCCTTCAGGGCCCCCGAAGCTGAAGGGTGCGCGGGCCGCCAATTCCGGCGGACGCCGTTCGTCGGGCACCGAGGCGCCCGGCTGTTGTCCGATTGACTCGACGATCAGGGAACAAGCACCGAGTGGCCCTTAAGATAACGGAGGATGTCGTGTGGGTCGCCCGAATCCGACATCACTACCGAGGCCCCGGGAGGTCTCGGAGCGGCTCTTGATTTCGTCTTGAACTAACATTCAGGTCCGGACTCCCTTGCCCTTGTATTTCCGCGTCCTCGTGGCCGGGATGGCCGGGATTGCCCGGGCAAAGGTTTTCGGGCTATATTTGCGTCGAATGCCCCGCAAGCCAACCCTACCGCGTCGTGAGGTTTACGCCGAGGAATTGACCGTTCGTTTCGCGCGGACGTTCCCCGCCGATCTCGGGACGATGAACGAAGTGATCGACGAGATCATGAAGGTCGTTGTCGACTTCGGCTGCGCCGTCGACAAGGAGTTTGAGGTGGAGCTGGCCCTCCGCGAGGCGTTAACCAACGCCGTGCTGCACGGATGCCGGTTGGACGCCCGCAAGGAGGTCGACGTCTGGGTGGCCTGTGCCGAATCGGTGGGGGTCTTGATCGTTATTCGTGACCCGGGGCGCGGTTTCGATCCCGCGTCGATTCCCAATCCGGTGGTGGGTGAGAACATTTACTCCCACCACGGTCGTGGGATCTACCTGATCAACCAGCTCATGGACGAGGTCCGGTTTGACCGGGGGGGCACCGAGATTCACATGTTGAAGCGAAGCTGACCCGCGCCCGCCCTTCGAGCGCGCACAGGGCCGACAGCTCTCGGAATCCGCCTCTCCATCGCGATAGTCGCCGTCGCCAACAAGACGGGAACCGCTGAGCGGGCTCTCGCTCTCGCCGGACCTTGACCGTCCGCCTCAAGGGGCGATAGTCTGGGGAACGACATGGCCGTTGAAGCTCGAAAGGGAATTCGAGTGCTGTTCGTCTGCAGCGGCAACATCTGTCGCTCACCCATGGCCCTCGTCATCGCGGAGAGGACACTGGCCGAGGAGGGAATCCCCGTAGAGTGGCTGGCTTCGGGGGGAACGCTCGGAATTCAGGGCGAACCCGCCGCCGGACACGCCCTGCTGGCGGTCGGGGAAACAGGCCTGGATCTGAGCGCCCACCGGTCGAAGGGCATCGGCGCCGCCGAACTCGATGGGGCCGATCAGATCGTCGTCATGGCCCCCGACCACGAGCGGGAGATCCGCATGCGACGGCCGGACGCGGAGCCAAAGATCGTTAGGCTCTGGGAGTACACTAGCCGATCCGGAAGACTCAAGCGAATATCCGATCCGATCGGCAAGCCTTATCAGGATTATATCGCCTGTCGGGGCGACCTTTTGGAGTGCATTCGCAACTGGGCCGTGAAACTGAAGGCCGACTCCCGCGTTGCGGCGAAGTCTTAACCGCCGACGCTTCCCGGCGCTCCCTGCGTGTTTTGCGGCGGGAAATCCGCTGCGGGCGGCGGCGGGTTGACACCTTGCCGCGGGGCTTCGGTTCGTCCGACTAACCCCCGGATGGGACTCCCGATCCGGGACGGCCCTTAAGGCCCTTAATGATTCTCGAGGATGATGTAACCATGCGATCGATCTATCCATGTCTGTGGTTTGATAAGGAAGCCGAAGAAGCGGTTCAGTACTATATTTCATTATTCGACAAATCGACAGTCACGAACACAATCCGGCACACCGGAATGGGTAGCGAGATCCATGGGAAAAGCGCGGGAGAAGTTATGACCGTTGGTTTCGAACTTGCCGGAGAGAAGTTCACGGCCCTCAACGGCGGTCCCTATTTTAGCTTTACTCCGGCCATCTCGTTGTTCGTGATCTGTGAGACGGTTTGTGATCTGGACCAACTCTGGCGTCGGCTTGAAGAAGGCGGCCGGATTCTGATGCCACTGGATAAGTACGAATGGAGCGACAGATATGGTTGGGTTCAGGACCGATTCGGGCTTTCCTGGCAAGTCTTTCTTGGAAACTATGATGATGTTGGACAAAAGATTACTCCGTCCTTGTTGTTTGTCGGAAAGCAACACGCTAAGGCCGAAGAAGCGGTCAATCACTACGCCTCGATTTTCAAACCTTCCGAAGTAACGGGCATACTTCGCTACGGCGATGGGGAGGATGGTCCCAAAGGGACGGTCAAGCACGCTCAATTCAGTCTGCAAGGCAGCGTCTACATGGCCATGGACAGCCACCTGGAGCATCCTTTCTCTTTTAATGAGGCGTTCTCATTCGTCGTTGAGTGTGAGACGCAGGACGAGGTGGACTTTTACTGGCGACGACTTTCCGAGGGAGGCGAGATCCAGCAGTGCGGGTGGATCAAGGATCGGTACGGGGTGTCCTGGCAGGTCGTTCCCAAGATTCTCTTTGAGATGATTGGAGATCACGAGTCGCCCGGGACGAGGAGAGTGACTGAAGCGATGCTCCGCATGAAGAAGCTCGACGTGGAAGGTCTCAAGAAGGCGTACACCATTGAGTCGGACGACCGTAAGTGACTGGTTGCCGGATCTTCGCTCGCCACTGCGAGCGCCTGATGGGTTCGCACTGAGAAATTGTTTACCCTCCGCCACGGACGGCGGTGGAACCGTACTTGCGCTTGGTCCCCGGGGGCCGCGT
>CAYRCA010000110.1:0-10418 GCA_964422565.1 uncultured Acidobacteriota bacterium
TGAGGCAGCGACTCGTTACCCGGAAGAACCGCAAGGTCCGGCTCATGCGGGAGTTCTATCCCGAGGTCAGGATCAAGGTCCTCTACCGCCGGGACTTCCGCAAACTGCTCTTCAAATTCGGAGTCCTGGAATGAGCTCTTTGGTTTTCCCGGCGGCACCGGAAGCTGGCGCGATCCGGGAGGTCGTGTACGACGAGGCGACGATCCGCCGGCGCGTGGGGGAGTTGGCGGCGGAGATCTCCCGGGACTACACCGGTTCGGACTTGGCGGTGGTGGGCATTCTCAAGGGCGCTTATCTGTTCGGCTGCGACCTGGCTCGGGCCCTCACGGTTACCTGCCTGCTCGACTTCGTCTCCATCAGCCGCTACCGTCGCGCGCCCTCCCAGAGGGAGGTGCGGATCACGGGCGATCTGGAGATCGATCTTCGGGGCCGGGATCTGTTGCTCGTCGAGGACATCGTCGACACCGGGCTGACCCTGCACTATCTGATCGAGGTCTTCCGCCGTCGGGGGCCGCGATCGGTGGGCATCTGCAGTCTGCTGGACCGGCCTAACCTTCGCCTGGCCGAGATCCCGGTGAAGTACGTGGGCTTCGACGTGAACGACGAGTTCCTCGTCGGCTATGGGCTGGATTACCGGGAACGGTTCCGAAACCTGCCTTATATCGCGTCTTTGGATCTGTAGCGTGAGGGGTGCCGGCTGCGGGGGTCCTTTCGCTTTCCGACTTCCGGGGGTGGATCGTCGGACCCGTCCGACGGATCGGACCAGTCCGACAAGTTCCCGACCGTCCCCAACCTCCAATCCCCAGTCCCGCCGTCTATAATCGACCCATGAGGTCCTGGGGCTTCTATTTGGGCACCGTCGTCTTTTTCACCCTGCTGTTGGGGGTGTTCTACGCGGTCGCCTGGTCGGTTGTCCTGCAGGTGCACGAGAACTATCTGCGCTATTACCAGAAATCGGAGCTTCAGTGGACGGGCGCCGACAGCCGCTTTCCCCGCAAGCGGATTCGCCTCGGCTGGGTACTTTTCGCCGCGTTCGTCAGCGCTTGGATACTGGTTCATTTCGTTATCGTGAAGTAGCTTGGGGGCTGGGTTCTTTCTGGGTTCTGGGGACTGGGGGCAGGGGCCCATTAGGGTGCAGACCGGGCACATAGGTAATGGGGCTGGGTCCTGAGGGTTGTCCGACCCGTCCGACAAAGCCGGTCGCCGCCCCAACGCTCAGAAGAAGAGCCCAATCCCCAGTCCCCACCCCCGGCAACTCACTCGCGGTCGCTCTTCAACCGGTCGATCTCCCGCCTCTCGCGCTTGGTCGGACGGCCCTTTCCCTTCTCCCGGATCTCCGTTCCCTGGCGCATGACGCGGTCGATCGGATCCAGTCTGGGGCGCGGCGGGCCGATGTCCTCGTAGAGTTCCCGCGCCAGAGCCTTCGACACCTGCCGCTCCCGGATCTCCCTGACCACCAGGATGCGGGTCCAGTCCCGGAAGGTCACCTCAATCCGGTCGCCCACCGCCGCGGACCGATGCGGCTTGGCGACGAACCCGTTGACCCGGACGCGCCCCAGGCCGCAGGCTTGGGTGGCCTGGGTGCGGGTCTTGAAGACGCGGGCGATCTGGAGCCACTTGTCCAGGCGGACGCTCATCGGGCGGTTTCCACTTCGTTCATCGGGCCGCCGCCCCGCCACGCGGATCTCCGGGGCCCACAACCTCCTACCCCGCCGCCCCGCCATCCTTGCGCACGAGCGTCTGGTAGAGATCCATAGTGCGGCGGGCCACGGCCTCCCAGGCGAACCCTTGCTCGATCCATTCGCGGCCCGCCCGGCCCATCCGGCGCCGCCGAGATTCGTCGGACAGCAACTGATTGATGGCCTCGGCCAGGTCTCGAGAAAAGCGCCCCGGATCCCTCGGCTCGAAGCTCGGCGCCCCTTGACTCTCGAAAGGCACGAGGATCCCGGTCTTCCCGTCATCGACGGCCTCGGGAATTCCCCCCACCCGACTGGCCACGACCGGGCACCGAGTCCGAAGGGCTCGTAGATGGAGGGGCAGACCAGGAGGGCCGCGCCGCTGTAGAGCGCGACCAGGTCGGGTATGGGAACCATCTCCCTGATCCAGAAGACGCCTTCGCGCTCCCTCTGAAGACTCCGGACAGCCTCCTCCATTTCCAGTTTGATCTCCTCGGTGTCGGGCTCACCGGCGCAAAGCACGGCCTGGACGCCGGTTTTGACGTGGGCCAGCGCCCGGACCAGATGGATGACGCCCTTCTGCCGGGCGATTCGCCCCACGAAGAGGATGTACGGCCGGTCCGTCGGGATTCCGTAGCGACTCAGGGCCGGTCCGGGATCGGTGTAGCTGAAGAGACGGATATCCACGCCGTTGTGGACGACGTGAACCCGTCCGGGATCGAGCGGGTAGATGTCCAGGATCTCCTGGCGAGTGCCGTGGGAGACGGCGATCACCGCGTCGGCGGCCTCGATTACGGTGCGCTCGATCCACTTGGACAGCTCGTAGCCCCGACCAAGCTGCTCCTCCTTCCAGGGCCGAAGAGGCTCCAGCGAATGAGTGGTGATGACCAGGGGGATGCCGTATAGGATCTTGATCCAAAGTCCGCCCAGCATGCTGTACCAAGTGTGGCAGTGAACGAGATCGGCGTCGGTGGGGCGGGCGGCCGCCGCGACGTTGACGGAGATCGGGGCCAGGGCTTTTCGCAGTCGGGAATCGGACCTTCCCAGGGCCTCGTCCCAGGGCTCGAAACCCATGACCCGGGGGGACTGGTCGTCGCCCGCCGCCGCCTGGTCTCCGAAGCATCGGATCTCGACCCGGGCCAGGCGGGCCATCTCGCGCGCCAGTTGCTCCACGTGGACTCCAGCTCCGCCATAGATGTAGGGTGGATACTCGCGGCTCAGGTACAGGATCTTCATCAGCAGCAGATCTTACCACCCCTTCGACGCGTCCGACAGGTCGGTCGCGCCGACCCACCCGAGCCGTCCGACCGTCCGGCGCGCTCTGTGGTAGCCTGTCCCCACGATGACTACCCAGCAGGCCCGCAGTCAGGATCTTTACTTCCGGAGTCTCGAAAACCGGGAGTCGATCGCGACCCGTTTTCGCGCCGTTCGCCGTTTCACCGAGCGGCTCTGCGAACCCCTCGAGACGGAGGACTACGTCGTTCAAAGCATGGAGGACGCGAGCCCCACCCGATGGCATCTGGCGCACACGACCTGGTTTTTCGAGACCTTTGTCCTGCGCCCGTTCGATCCGGGATATGAGAGTCCCGACCCAACCTACGCCTTCCTCTTCAACTCCTACTATGTCAAGGCCGGGGAGCGGTATCCGAGACCCCTACGGGGCCTGGTGACGCGGCCCACGGTCAGCCGGATATACGAGTACCGTCGGGGGGTCGACGAGGCGGTGTCGATGCTTTTGGCCGGTGCGGCGGGGGACACAATCGATGCCCTGGTGGCGGTTGTGGATCTGGGACTCCACCACGAGCAGCAGCATCAGGAGCTGATGCTCACCGATCTCAAGCACTTGCTTTCCTTTAACCCGCTTCACCCGGTGTATCGCCATCGAAACCTCGGCCCGGCGGGAGCACTTGTGCCGGAAATGGGGTGGGTGCCCTTTCCCGAGGGCGTCTATGAAGTCGGGCACGGGGGCGACGGATTCTGCTTCGACAACGAGATGCCCCGGCATCGTCGTTTCCTGGATTCCTTTCAGCTGGCCGATCGGCTGGTGACCAACGGCGAGTTTCTGGAGTTCATCGAGGACGGCGGCTACCGCGAGCCGACCCTGTGGCTTGACGAGGGCTGGCAGGCGGTTCAGCGGGAGAGCTGGAAGGCGCCCCTTTACTGGCTGGAGGAGGAGGGCCGCCGGCTGACTTTCACCTTGAGCGGTTTGCGCACAGTGGATCCGGCTGAGCCGATCTGTCACGTGAGCTACTACGAGGCCGACGCCTTCGCCCGATGGGCCGGAGCCCGCCTGCCTACCGAGGCGGAATGGGAAGTGGCGGCGGGAGAGGGACCGTGGGAGGGCAACTTCGTCGAGTCGGAGGCTTTCCACCCGGTCCCGCTCCGGGCGAAGGGCGGTTCGCTCCATCAGCTGTGTGGAGATGTATGGGAATGGACAGCCTCCCCCTATGTCTCCTATCCCGGATTTCGTCCCGGCGGGGGCGCCCTGGGCGAGTACAACGGAAAGTTCATGATCAACCAGATGGTGCTTCGGGGTGGTTCCTGCGCGACCTCGGGATCCCACATCCGGAAGACCTACCGCAACTTCTTCCACCCCAACAAGCGCTGGCAGTTCGCTGGTCTCCGGCTGGCTAGGGATTAGGGCATTGGTGGTCGGTGGGCAGTGGTAAACGGAAGGGATTAGGCGGGCGGCAGGCAGCAGGCCGGCAGAGAACGCCGCGGCTTGAACGGATTTCAACGAGTGGGCCCACCCGGGTCGCGCCGGCGTATGCGTTCCCCCTATCGGGGCTCCAGGCGGCGCCGGGTTCCTTCGCTTCGAAACCTCGAAACCCGGTTCAACGCCCAGTCCTCCGGAGGGCGGCCTCGTAGTTGGCGAGGAAGGCCGGATTTCCGGGCTCCAGATTCTTTGCCGCTTCGTACTCGACCACGGCGCGGTCGATCTCGCCCCGGGCGAAATAAAGGTTGCCCAAGAGGTTGCGCAGCTGAGGGTTTCCCGGCCGTAGCGCCTTTGCCTCGAGGGCGTGTTCCAGGGCCTTCGCCGCGTCCTTCTGATCGACCCAGGTCAGGGCGTAAAGGAAATGCGCTTCGGCCCGTCCGTCGTCGTCCCGAAGCAGACGATCGAGGTGCGTTCGAGCCTGAAGGACTCGACCCTGGGACAGGTGGATTTTGGCCAGGCGGTTGTGGGCCGTCCAGTTGTCCGGATCCAGCTCCAGCATCTGGAGGAACGCCGTGCGGGCTGTGTCCAGCCGTCCCCGCTCGAGGTCCTCCGCGCCCGCGTTCTCCAACTGCACGAGTTCCTGATCGCGGCGCTTGGCCTCGAGCAGTTCCTGGTACTCGCGAAGAACCTCGGCCGCCTTGTCGGTCCGCCCGGCGCGCCGGTACGCGTCCCCCAAGTCGAAGGTAATGCCGAAGGCGTCCGCTCCCCGCGCCCGCGCCGCCTCAAGAGCGTCGATCCCCTCGGGAAGCCGGTCCAGCGCTTTGAGGACAACCCCCAACTGGTAGAGATAAGTGGGGTTCTCCGGATCCAGGTCCACCGCGTAACGGGACATCCTCAGGGCCGCTTCCGGGTTGTTGCCGAGAAACGAGACCTTGGATAGCCCATGGAACGCGTCGCCCGAGCGGGGATTGGCCTCGGCCGCGGCCTCGAAGGCCTCCAGCGAGTCCTCCAGATCGCCTTTCTCGAGCAACACCCTGCCCCGGAGCAGGCTGAGGCGATACCGGTTTCCGTCGGTTCGTTCCAATAACGTCAGTATGGCCAAAGCCTCGTCGAAACGATGCTGCTCCAGGAAAAGCTCCGCCAGAAGCCAAAGAGCGTCCGGGGGCAGCGAAGCTTGGCGGCGAAATTCCTCCAGCACCCGCGAGGCCGGGACCGGGTTGCCGGACCCGTGGAGGATCTCAGCCAGCCGCAACGCCTGCGGTGCGCCGGACGGCGCAAGTTCCAGTGCGTCGCGGAGCTCCTCGGAGGCGTCGCGCAGCCGCCCGGCGTCAATCAGAACTTGCGCCGCGTTCAAGTAAGGCCGGAGGTCGCCGGGGTGTTTCTGTTTGAAGAGATCAAGGGCCTCCAACGCTTCCGCAACCCGCCCTTCGCCGGCGAGGCGAAGTCCCCGATCGAGCAAGTCGCCATCCGACGGGGTGGCGAAGGATGCGGCCGGGGCGATCAGGAGCAGCGCGAGAGCCAAGCCGAGGGGAAACATTATCGGGAGGTTCATCATAGACGACTCGACGCTCTCGTTCTACCTTAACCAACCCCGTAAACGAAGGGACACGAAGGGCGTCCGCAACCTCCAATGTCCCCCGTCGCCTAGTAGGCAACCCGGATCACGCCCCGGCTCATCTGCGGGCTTTCCAGCCGAATCAGTCTACCGTAGACGCGGCCGAAGTTGACGGTGCTCTCGAACTTAACGGGAATCCGGAGGTGGTCCCTGGACACCCAGACACGAAGGTCGCCGCCCTCCTGGAACAGCCCTCCGACCGTGGTCACTTTGACGGAGTGGAAACGTCCCGCCGGGGTGGAGACCCTCTCCTCGCCCTCGGCCGTCACCCGGATCTCCTCAAAGTCGCCCCGCGAGGTCAAGTGCAGATGGAAGGTCCTGCCCACCGGTAGAACCCGCAGTCGGGCCACGTAGAATACGGAGATGATGTCGGTTGCCCCGGAGGGGATCCCCGTCTTCGTGGTACTACGCAGCAGTCGGGGAGGGTTGGTCGACGGGTCGGTCTCCCGATAGGTGACCCGGTCCCTTGCATAATCGAGATGCAGCTCCATATCCCGTTGCCGCTGCCCTTGGCGGATCTGCTGAAAGCTGCGATAGGAACGAAACTCCTTCTGGTCGATCTCCGCCTCGTAGTAGTTGCGAACGACCATCCCCGCGATACGGGCGAGCGCGCCGTCGGAGACAGCCCAAGCCTGGATCCTGTAAGTATCCCGCCCATCGTAGCTGGAGTCGTCCACCGTCAGTCGGATCTCGCCGGCCTTGAAGGCGGGAATGAAGAACAGGGGCTTCCAGTTGACCTCGTAGACGAGGGTTTCCCCCTTGGAGAAGGGCGCCTTGAGTTCGACATCGTTCCCGAGAAGGGGGGGATAGCCGCTCTGGGACGAGGGCACGACCAGCCGAAGGGCAGCCAGAAACAAGAGTAGTGCGGGAATCAATCGCCTCATGAGATCTGCCCTCTCCAGAGCAGAAACGCGCAAAGCAGGAGGTAGCCGATGATCGCGTTGTACTCGCGGTTGAGGAACACCTGCCGCCAGGCGAAGCCGTGAGACGGCGGATGTTCCGGGGAGGGCTTACGGGGAAAGAAGAGGGGAACCCCGGACATGTAGCGACGATATTTCTCGCCGTAGGTCTCCCTCAGTTCCTCCTCCTCGCGTCGCATCACGGGGAGATAAAGGGCGCCGAACAGGCTGAGGAAAAGGGGCGCCAACCACCAGCGCGCGGCAGCCAGGGAAAAGCCGAGGCCGAGGAGAAACGATCCCAGGTAGAGGGGGTTTCGCGTCCAGCGATAGGGGCCGGACCGGGCCAGTACTTGATGCTTTTGCAGATGCCCGGCCGCCCAGACCCGGAGCAGGAGGCCCAGGAACGCCACCGTCACCCCCACCGACAACCAGGGCTCGGACGGGGCGGCGAGGGCGAGGAAGAGGGCGCCGAAGGCAAATCCCAGCGGCACCCTCAGACGCTGGAGGAGGCGAGCTCGGGACGGCGCGGTAGGCGGTGCCGGGATGGTGATGCTCACTCTTCGAGTTTAGCAGGTTTGACCGGCGACGAAGGGGAAGGGCGCTCGGCCGTCTCGAGCCTTCGAAGCACCGCCGAGAAGACCGATTCCACGGTGATATCCATGCAGAAATGATCCCGGCAGGTTCGCCGGTAGGGGCGCGGGCAGGCGAGCTCGTGCCGGACCACGGCGTCCTCGGGGCGGAAGGGTCCGGTGCGCCAGGGATGGGCCGGACCCAGAACCGCCACGGTGGGCGTGCCTTGGGAGACCGCGAGGTGGAGCGGGCCGGTGTCTCCGGAGACCATCAGCGAGGAGAGGCGGCAGAGCGCCGCAAGCTCGAGGATGTCGGTGGGGAAGGCATGAAGTGGAGCAGAGCGGACCCGGAGGCGGGCCTCCTCGATGAGTGGCTCCTCGCCCGGGCCGAAGGTAAAGACGGTGTCCCGATTCAGCTCTCCCTGGATCCGGTCGGCGAGGCGGGCGAAGCGCTCGACGCTCCAGCGCTTGGTAGACCAGCCACCGCCCGGGTTGAGGAGGATGGGGCGCGCCAGCCGCAACTCCTCGAGCCTGCGGCGCACGTTGTTGACGCAGGGCACGGGTAAATCGAGGGGAAATCGTGCCTCGGGCTCGTCGCCGCGCTCGTGGGGTTCCAGCAGCATCAGGTGATGCTCGACCTGATGTCGCCGACCGGATTCGAGATCGACCCTCTCCGTGTAGAACCAGGAGGCGGGCCGCTCGCGCGCCGCGCCCCGCCCGAAACCCCTCACCCGCCTGGCGCCCGACAGGCGGGCGAGGACCGCCGACTTCAGCAGCCCTTGAAAGTCGAGGGCCAAGTCGAAGTTCTCGGCCCGAAGCAGTTTGAGCAACCGGCCGACGGGGGCGAGCGTCGATCCTCTCCTCCAGAGCCGGGTGTCCGCCGTCCAGATCCGGTGAACTCCCGGGACGCGGCCGAGAAAGTCCGAGTAGACGCCTTCCGCCACCCAGTGGATTTCGGCCGACGGGTATCGCGCCGCCAGTCGCTGCTGGGCCGGAATCGTGTGAACGATGTCTCCCAGGGACCCGAGGCGAACGATCAGGATTCTGGGACGTCTCTGCCGGTTCTCCCGCCTCATTCTCAGGTCCGGAGCGGTCCGCGCGGACCGCGTCTTCAATCCAGCCGCCGGAGGTAATCGCTGCTGGAATGGTCTTTCGGGTCGCCTACGATGGCCACGCGGCCACCGTAGGTCTTGACGATCTCCCGCTCGGGCACGGTCTCAAGGGTATAGTCGGTCCCTTTGGCGTGAACGTCGGGTCGCAGAGACCGAAGAACGGACTCCACGGTCGGTTCATCGAAGATCAGGACGTAATCGACACACCCGAGGGCCGCCACGATTTCCGCCCTCTCGCCCTGCGGCATCAGGGGGCGGGGCGGGCCCTTGAGAACGCGGACGGAGGCGTCGCTGTTGACGGCCACGACGAGCAGATCTCCCTCCGCCCGGGCGCCGCGAAGATAGCGCACGTGCCCCACGTGCAGCAGATCGAAGCAGCCGTTGGCCAAGACGACGGTCCCCCCCCGCCCGCGAGTCTCCTCCGCCGCTCTTTGGGCCTGCTTCAGCGTGACGATGCCGGCGGCCCGGGGACCGGGTTCCCGTCCCGCGCCTCTTGCCATTCGCGAATCGTCTCCGGTCATAGCGAGTCCGACGCGGCGCGTCTCAGTTCCTCGGCCGACACTGTGGCCGTCCCCTTCTTCATAACCACCAGTCCTCCCGCCAGGTTGGCCAGTCGAGCGGCGATCTCGAAGGAGGCTCCCGCCGCCAGGGCGGTGGCGTAGGTCGCGGCGACGGTGTCCCCCGCTCCGGTGACGTCCACCGCCTCGGCCGACCCGTAAGCCGGAATGTGCGCGTTCGACTGGGACGTGAACAGGGTCATCCCCAGTTTTCCGCGCGTCACGAGCAGACTCTCCACCCGCCACTCCCGGCGGGCCCGTTCCCCGAGACGGGCGATTTCGTCCGCATCGTGGCCGGCCGAGGCGCCAAGAGCCGCCTCCAGTTCCATGATATTGGGTGTGACCGCGGTGGCGCCCGGAAACCCCGCCGGATCGTCGCGGGAGTCGACGACCAGCGGAAGCCGTCTCGATCGGGCTGCGGCGGCGACCGCCTCTCGAATGCCGGGGGTCACGTTGCCCAGCGTGTAGTCCGAGACGATCATCGCGTCCGCAGTCGGCAGACAGCTTTCGAGGCGATCCAGAAGGCGGGACTCGAGAGCCGGTTCGCTGCGCAGCGGGTATTCGTAATCCATGCGGACCACCTGCTGCCGAAAGGAGTGGAACGACCCGGCCAGGATCCGGGATTTTCGGGTCGTCCGGAAGCCCGGGAGCCGGATCACGTGGTCCTTCTCGACCCCGTCGGGCCACAACTCCAGGAGACGTTCCCCGTCGGGATCGTCCCCTACCACGCCCACAGGGATGACGGCGGCCCCGAGTGCCGCCGCGTTGGCCACCGTGTTGGCGGCGCCGCCTGGGCAGACGCGGGTTTCCTGATAGCGGAGGATCAGCACGGGCGCCTCGCGGGAAACCCGCGCGATCTCCCCGAAGATGAACTCGTCGAGCAGAAAGTCCCCCAAGACGAGCAGGCGGACTTCCCCCATTCTGTCCAGAAGGGCCGATAATCCCGCGGTCAAGGGCTGATCTCCATGGCGACGGCCACTCAGAATAGCAGAAGACCGGAGGTGGGGCACGCACCCGCCTGGAGTGCCGGAAAGACACCAGGCCGGTCCACGAAGGGTCGGGAAGGGACACGGAGACATTTTTCCGACGGGTGTTCGGGCGTCCTCCTTGGATCGAACCGGACGGGGCCGGCCCATTTCGTGTCCCTTCGTGACCACTCGTGGATCGAGCCAACCGCGGGGGACTCGGGCTCGCCGCCCGTCTCCCGGCTCAGGACAGGCAATGCCGCAAAGCCCAGGCCACGGCGCCGAGGATATCGTCGGCTATCCAGTCGGGCCGCGGGGCGGAGGACGCCAACGAGCGCTCCTCGGCGGCGCCGTAGCCGGTGCGAACCA
>CAYRCA010000111.1:0-10406 GCA_964422565.1 uncultured Acidobacteriota bacterium
CGCGGCTAAACTGGGTGGTGGACGCGCGGGGCAGCGCGCAGGGGTTGCGCACGCGCGTGGTGATCTCGACAGACGAGGGCTTTTCGGCCCTTGTTTTCGACAGCGGCTTTCTGGTGGGCGACGGCGTGTGGGAGGGCCTTCGTCTCCACGACGAAGTCCTGGTCTTCCTGGACCGACACCTGAACCGCCTCTTCCAGGGGGCCCGGGCCATTGGCCTGAATGTCGGAATGACTCGGGAGCAACTTACGGCCGTCCTGTACCGAACGGTGGAACTGAACGGCATGCGGACGGGGGTTCACGTTCGGCTGATGGTCACGCGGGGGGTCAAGAGAACCCCCGGACAGGACCCCCGTCTCGCGGTGGGTGGGTCGACCATCGTCATCATCGCCGAACACAAGGTCGCCGATCCGGAAACCGTCCGGAAGGGAATTCGTCTCTTCACCTCCACCGTGCGGCGGGGTTCGCCCGATTATCTTGATCCGAAGCTGAACTGCCACAGCAAACAGCATGAGGTTGTGGCGTTGATCCAGGCCCTCGAGGCCGGGGCGGATGAAGCGCTGATGTTGGATATCCGAGGGTTCGTCAGTACCTGCAACGCCACCAACTTTTTTGTCGTAAGGGGTGGCGAGGTCTGGACGTCGACCGGCGAGTACTGCATGAACGGCATCACACGGGGCCTGGTACTCGAACTCTGCCGGAGCAACGGGATTCCAGCTTGCGAAAGGAACTTCTCCCTCACCGACGTTTACGACGCCGACGAGGCTTTCGTAACCGGCACGTTTGGGGGTTTGACGCCGGTTATCCAGGTTGACGGACGCCGGATCGGCGACGGCGCCACGCGTAGATGGACCGAGCGCCTGAGCGAACTGTATCGGCGCCGGATCGAGGAGGAGATTCGGCGGGTCCGGGAGGAGCGCGGGCGGTGAGCGAAGCGTCGGAAACTGTCCGGATCTCGCTCTGGTCGGGGCCGCGCAACATCTCGACGGCCCTGATGTACTCTTTCGCCCAGCGCTCGGACACTCGAGTGTTCGATGAACCATTGTACGCCCACTACCTGGTCAACAGTGACGCGCGGGGCTACCATCCGGGTGCGGAAGAGGTCGTCGCGTCCATGGAATCGAAAGGTGAGACGGTCGTTCGAGAGATCCTTCTGGGCCTCCACAACGAACCCGTTGTTTTCTTCAAGAATATGACCCACCACCTGGTGGAAATCCGGTGGGACTTTCTATCATCTCTGAAGAACGTCCTTCTCACCCGGGATCCGAGGGAGATGCTTCCGTCCTACGCCGCTCAGGTCAACCGTCCCACTCTGGCGGACACGGGGTATCGGGCGCAGGTCCGGTTGCTGGAGTACCTGCGGGAGCGGGGCCAGGAGCCTCCGGTGCTGGAGGCGCGGGAGGTCCTGTTGAATCCCAGGGGCGTTCTGACTGAGCTTTGCCGCCGGTTGGACATTCCATTCGACGAGGACATGCTGCACTGGCGGCCGGGCTCGCGGCCCGAGGATGGCGTCTGGGCGAAGTACTGGTACAACGGCGTTCACGAGTCGTCCGGATTTCAGCCCTACCGTCCGAAGGCGGAACCCGTTCCCGACGAGTTGACGGACCTACTGGCGGAGTGCCTGCCCTACTAC
Source organism: uncultured Acidobacteriota bacterium (assembly GCA_964422565.1). Taxonomy (GTDB): domain Bacteria; phylum Acidobacteriota; class UBA6911; order RPQK01; family JAPXNP01; genus CAYRCA01. The sequence continues at coordinate 1,631 of CAYRCA010000111.1, forward strand.
GAGCGGCTCGCCGGCCTGGCCCTTCGAGCCTGAGTTGCGGGCTGGCGGTTCCCGCTATTCCTGGGGTCAACGTCGCCATTCGTGAGTTCTCCGTCTTGCCCAACCGGTTTCTGCCCTTCCCTGACACGTTGCGAAGACGTAGAATCCGGACAGATCATGAAGGAAGAGAGAGGCAGAAGCGTGCCGCAAACGACCCGCCAACTCGTCATCGGGGCGCTCGTCCCGACGATCGTGGCATCCGCCCTTCTCCTGAGTCCCCTTTCGGCCGGCGGACCGGCCCCGGAAGATACCGGCAAGAGCCAGGAACTTGCCAGACTTCGAACGGACCATTCCTTTCAGTCTCTGAATAGGGTGATGACCTTCCTTAAGGATGAAACCGTTCGGAAGGAGGGCGCCGAGGCTGCGGTGACGATAGCGGAAGAGGTTTACAGCAAAAACCCCGGCATGACTCGATTGATCCTCGAGGATCTTGTCGGCTTTTCTCCAGACCCGGCGGTTCTGCGACGCGCCGATGATCTGCTCCGCCGCGTCGCCGCCCTGGAATCGCAGCGACCCCCCTTCCCAGCCTTCCGCGTTCACGAGATCAATCGCGACTCCCGCTTCGAGGCGGCCGCCATCATCGATATCAACAGAGACGGCAAGCTCGACATATTCTCCGGCGGCTTCTGGTACGAAGCACCCGACTGGAAGCGCCATTTCGTGCGGGCAGTTCCGGAAATGGACGGCTATCATCTCGATTTTGCGGCCATTGTCTGGGATGTGGACGGCGACGGCTGGGATGACATCGTCAGCGGAAGCTGGCACGGACAGGATCTCTTCTGGATCCGCAACCCCGGACGGAGCGGGCAGCCTTTCGGCGTGGAAATCATCGACCAGCCGGGCAACCTCGAAACCGTCCTCCCGGTGGACATTGACGGTGACGGCCGGGTCGACCTCCTTCCCAACACCGTGCGGTCATTGGTGTGGTACCAGAACCGGAAGAGCGACCGGAATCCCTCCGCAACCGAATGGGTCCGGCGAGAACTGCCCCGGGGAGAGGCGGGGCACGGTCTGGGGACCGGCGATGTGAACGGCAACGGCCGGATCGACATCGTTGTTCCCACAGGCTGGCTCGAACAGCCCGCTTCGGAAGGAAAGGAATGGATCTGGCATCCCGACTTCGATCTGGGATCGGCCAGCGTCCCCATCCTCGTTCATGACGTGGACGACGACGGAGATGCCGACCTGATCTGGGGGGTTGGCCACGGCTACGGTCTCTACTGGCTCGAGAACCAGGGAGTGGTAGACGAGAAGATTCAGTGGGTCCGGCACCTGATTGACGACACGTGGTCGCAACCTCATTTCCTCCTTTTGGCGGATCTCAATCTGGACGGCATTCCGGAAGTGGTGACGGGCAAGCGATACTATGCGCATAACGGCAACGATCCCGGTGCCGACCATCCGCTTTGCGTTTACGCCTACAGTTTCGACCGGACCAGCAGACGATGGACCCGCCACGTCGTTCACGAGGGAGGACGGGTTGGGTTTGGACTCTTCACGGTATCCGCCGACATCGACGGCGATGGGGACATTGACATCGTGGCCCCCGGAAAGAGCGGCCTCTACCTTCTGGAAAACCTGGCGCGGCCTTGATCGAAAGATCGGGGGTCGGACTTATTAACCGGACGGAACTTTGTCGACCTGCGTGACGCGGCCGACCCGGTCGAGAACGCCTTCACTCCGTCAACCCGCGACCGAAAGACCAGTGCACCAGTGAGACAAGTTCAGTTTGAGCCGGATCGATCCTCAGGTTTTGGGACGCCTCCAGGTAGGCGTAGGCGGCTCGCGGAAATGCCATGTCTTCATCAATCAGCGCTTGGGGCGCGGACTCGAGCAGTTGATCTCTGGGACCCGCGAGGAGGACCCGCCTGGGAGCCATACACCCGATCAGGTCGGGAAGGTCGTACGCCGTCAAAGCACCCGCCACGCCCCAGGAAAAGTCCACCTCGTGGGGATGCCAGTAATCGCCGTTCTCCCTCTCCAGCAGGCCGATCCGGTACATCTCGTTCATGACCACAGAGCGATAAGAAATCAGTGACCCGATCAGCGCGACGTTGTTGATCGACGTTTCGAAGGCCGCGGCATGCATCAAGGGGATGGACATCTCATCGACGCCGACGGCTCCCACCGCCTCAGCATCCACGTTGTCGAGGCGCCGCAGGTAATTTACGACCCTCACGATGTCGCCGGCCTGAATTCCCGGCGTGCTCCTGCCGATGAGCACGCCGGTATAGTCGTCCGCGATCGCCCTCGTCACCGTGTTCTCGGTCTCGCCGACTCCCAGGACATCGGGAGCCGCCACGATGTACCCGCTCCGTGCGAGAGCCTCGAGCTGTCCACCCGGAGCCGCCTCGGCGGCCTTTCCCTCCGGATGGAGGTACACGATTGCGGGAAACTTGCCGTCGCCATCGGGGACGAACAACAGCAGCGGGATCCTGTAGTCGCCCTCGCCCCGGATCGCGAATTTCCCTACAGAGTAACCGTCCCTTTGATACCCTCCGTTGAAAAAGGGACGACCGCTCTCGAACTCCGGAGGTCTGAACCCAGAGATTTGACTCGCCTTAGATCTGACCCGTGTCAGGTGACCTTTGATATCCCCTCTTGATCTCTCGATCCTCTCGATCAGCCCTTCCGCCTCCCGCCGAACGAGGCTGAAGATACTCTCGGAGTTCAGCCAGGTTGAAAGCTGGCCGGTGGGGGTGACCTGCAGTTCTTTTTCCTGCAGAATCTCCACTTCTTCTTCCACAGGATCACCCGGGACATCCAGGTGTTTCATGAGAAAGGTGTATATGGCGTGCCGTATTCTCGGCGTCATCCAGTGCCTGAAATCATCCTCCACCATCTCCAGGTTGCCTTCCTGCCCGAATGCCTTGTAGGCTCTCCGGGCTTCCTGAAAGGCTTCTCGCGCACCCTGGATGGAAAGATATTGGTCCCGGGAAGTGAAGGTCAGCAGAGTCGGTTTGGGCGCCCGGACTTCCAGCAGGTCCTCGAAGGTGATTCCCTCCGCCAACCCGCGAACGAACACGGTCTCGGCGTCCTGGGCGCCCTTGGTCTCGACCTGCCTTCTTGATGCGGTGGACCAACTGCAGGGGACGGACACCTTCACGCGGTCGTCAAGAGCTGCGATGTAGGAAGTCACCGTGCCGCCTCCCGAGAATCCCGTGACCCCAATCCTCTCCGGATCCACGAAATCCCGGGTCAAGAGATAGTCGATTCCCCGGATCCCGTCCCACGCAAAATACCTTCCCGGGGAGATGCCGCACAGGAAACTGATGTTTCCGAAATAGCAATGCTCCAGGACGCTGTATCCGACGGCCGAGAAACCCACCTCGGGATCGTAATACTGCACCGACTCCCCCTGACCGATCGGATCGATCGCCAGCACGACGAATCCCTTCTTCACAAGATTCAGGTATACCAATTGGTACAGTTCCGCTCTGAAAGCCGCCTGGTTGTGCCCAATCACATTCAGAATCGCCGGCGCCTTCCCCTGGATATCGTCGGGTACAAAGAGACATCCGGCCACATGGAAACCGGGCAGCGACTCATAAACCAGCTTTTCGATCCGGTATCCGTCCTTCTTGAGAACGCCGGTGATCCTTGGGTTGAGAGGCGTCTTGTCAGGCAAAGGCCCGAGCAACCGCTCGAGCCTGTCGCGGACCCAGGCCTGCCTGTTCAGCCAGTCGTCCTTCGTCTTCAAGCGGCTGATTGCCTGGTCTCTCAGGTCGTAATACCCGCCGGCCTGCGCGATGAGATGCCCGATCAGGAAACTCCCGGGATCGTTCCACTTCGCCCACCTCCAGAAGACCCGGAGGTCCTCCGGCTCTTCCGTCTGCTGTCCAAAGACTGTCGTGAAGCTGATCGAGGTGAAAAGGGAGAGAAGGAGCCAAGCAGTGAAGAACCATCTGCTCCGCATACCCGGACTATACCCTACGTCAATCCGTCTCGCATTGCGGGCATCCCATCGTAGGGCCCGTCGACTCCAACACTCCGGGGGCAGGCGTCGGCGAACGCTCCGGATCTTGAACGGGAATGAAATCGTCCCCCAGGCCGGATCCCCCGATCCGCGGTCAATACCCGCACTTGTCTGGCGATTCCAACGCTCAGACAAGCCTGATCGCCCAGGGAAAGCCCGACCTCCCGAGAGACGGGGCGATTTCGGCTAAGATCCGGGCCTGTTCCAACTAGACCCCCATCTTGCTCCCAAGGAAGGAGTTGTTTGCCGCCGCTGAGTGCCGCTGAGCCAAGGGCGAAGTGGTGTCACGGCTCGTCAAAGCCTGCTCGTTTTCAGTATGACAATTTCAGCGCGAGCATCATGACAACCAGGAAAAGGATCGTCATAACCCCGCCGGCACGAACGAAGTCTTTCACGCTGTAACCGCCCGGGGTCATGATGAGGGCATTGACCTGATGAGTGGGAATAATGAAGGCGTTTGAGGTGGCAATCGCGACCGTGAGCGCGAAGACGCGGGGGTCGGCATTACCGGCCACGGCGATGTTGATGGCCAGGGGTACCAGCAGTACCGTCGCGCCGACGTTGGACATCACTAGCGAAGAAACAGTCGCGAGGACGGCAATGGCTAGTTGCAGCCCCCAAGCGGGGACTTCCCTTGCGAGGGCCAGCGTTTCCCGGGCGATCCAGGCGGCCGTGCCCGTCTGCTCGACCGCCAGACCGAGCGGGATGAGAGAGGCGAGCAGAAATACCGTCTTCCAACTCACGGCTTGATAGGCTTCGTCGATGCGGATTACTCCCGCCACAATCATGCCGACCGCCCCCACAAGCAACGAGAGTGACAGCTGGATTGGAGTGAGGATGACGAGCGCGAGAGACAACCCGAAGAAGAGGAGCGCCCAGGGGAGTTTATGAGGTCTTCCCTGCTCGCGCGGGTAATCGCTGATCACGACGAAGTCCTGGGAGGCCGCGATCCTGTGGAGGCTGGTCCAAGGACTGTAGACCACCAACATATCGCCGGAGCGCAGGACTGTGTCGCGCATGTCCTCGCGGATCAGGTCGCCGCTCCGGCTCAATCCCAGCAGATTGATGCCATAGGTTTGGCGCGGCGCCACATCGCGCACGCGCTTCCCGATCACCGAGGCGTTCGGCCTCACGACGATTTCGGCGATGCCGGCGCCGCTTGGCGACAGCGCTCCGGCAAAAAGATCGAGGCCCTTCTGGAGGTCTGTGAGCTTAAAGGAATAGGCGAAGCCTTCCACATCCTGCGGTCTCCCGACCAGAGCCAGGATGCTGCCCTTTTGAACGGTATAGTCCCGGGGCGGCGAGATCCGCACTCCGTCGCTGTCCTGTGCCGCAATCAGGAACAGCCTTCCGTCCGCTTCCAGGGCCTCGACGCTGACACCGACAAGCTTGCTGTCGCCGGGAACGGTTGCTTCGAAGATGTCTCCGTGAACGCCGTAGGTTTCCTGCAAGTAGCGCGAAGCGTCGGTTGACGGCATCGCTGTCTGAACGTCCGGGAGGACGCAACGGCCGAACAACACAAAATAGGAGACTCCGGCGGCTAGAAGGGTCAGCCCCACGGGCGTCACATCAAACAAACTGAAAGGTTCGAGCGCCATTCCGGGGATCGCCCCGCTTGAGGTGGCCATCAGGTCGTTCAGCAGGATAAGGGGCCCGGAGCCGACCAGAGTCAGCGTGCCGCCCAGAATCGCAGCGAACCCCATCGGCATGATCAGTCGGGAGGCCGGGATGCCGGTATCCGTCGAGATGCGGGCCACCACCGGAATAAACAAGGCCGCGGCGCCTATATTCTGCATGAACCCGGACATAATCCCCGCGGCACTCGAGACGATGGAATTAATGCGCCGCTCCCCGGATCCGCCCACGCGCAAGATTAAGCCTGCCACACGGTTCATGGCGCCCGACTTGTCCAGTCCCGCGCCGAGAATCATGACCGCGATGATCGAGATAACCGCGTTGCTGGAGAAACCGGAGAACAGTTGGTCGCCGTGCACCAATCCACTCAGACCAAGCGTCACCATGATCAGGAGAGCGGTGATATCGATGCGGATCCGTTCAGTGACGAAAAGAAGAACGGCGAGGAGCAATATCGCGAGTACCAAACCCATTTCCAGGTTGAAAACGGTTTCCGGCATGATTGGCGCTGTTCTCGATTACGATCGCGACTTCTGGAAAACAGGTCCTTTCCCCATTGACCTCCGACAAGCGAGGGTATCCCGCCCCGGATAATAGGTCAAGAGCCGCATTCGGGAGTGTCGCATTCGGGAGGCTCTTGTCGGTTTCGCGGCTTCCGTCCGCTCAGTGCCGTCCGGAGTCGGCCGGTTCGAAACTGCGACCTTGACGACCTTGCCAGGAATTCGATTCATTGACAACCTTCAAGCCGCTTGTTACACTCGCCTTCCAAGCTTTATTAACATCCAGGATGATATTATGTTTGAATTTCTTTCGCGCCCTTGGTCATGGTATGTGGCGGGACCATTAATCGGGATCATGATTCCGTTAATGCTCCTCTTGACGAACAAACTTCTTGGTGTTTCCTCCAGTCTTCGTCATGCCTGTGCGGCCTGCGTTCCGGGTGATATTGAGTTCTTCAAGTATGATTGGAAGTCGAAGGGGCTCTGGAACCTGGTCTTTGTACTGGGCATCCTTGTAGGAGGGTTCCTAGGTGGATATGTCTTCGCGAATCCAGATCCGATTGCGATCTCCGAGGCAACGACGAGCGATCTTCGGACGCTTGGTGTAACGGACTTCAGCGGGTTTGTACCTTCGGACATCTTTAGCTGGAATAACCTGCTGACCGTGCAGGGGCTGGTTTTCATGATCGTGGGCGGCTTCCTGATTGGATTCGGTGCGCGATATTCGGGCGGGTGCACCTCGGGACACGCGATCAGCGGGATCTCGAATCTACAGATAGCCTCGGTGGTGGCCACCGTCGGGTTTTTTGTCGGGGGACTCCTGGTGACTCATTTCATGCTTCCTTCACTGTTATGAAGGTTGATGCAGGGGAAAAGTTATGCAGCAGAGCAAGTTCCTGATGTCCGGCACGATTTTCGGATTCATCCTGGTAAAAGGAGAAGTCATTTCGTGGTTTAGAATCCAGGAGATGTTTCGATTTCAGTCATTTCATATGTACGGCATCATCGGTTCGGCTATCTTGATTGGAATCGTCTCCTTGATTATTATCAAGTCTTTCAAGTTGAGAGATATTCATGGGGAGCCGATAGAGATCGCGCCCAAGAATCCGCGGCAGTTGTACCGCCTTACGATCGGCGGCCTCCTCTTTGGATTTGGTTGGGCGCTTACAGGGGCCTGTCCTGGTCCTATGTTCGCGCTTCTGGGTAGCGGTGTGACCGTATTTTCAGTTGTTCTCCTGAGTGCGCTTCTCGGTACTTACGTTTATGGAGTGCTGCAGAATCGTTTGCCGCATTAGACTTAGACTTTGACGAAAGTGGTGCGTCCGGAAGAGGGTCGGTGTTGAGAGGATTCGAAAGGAGAGGAGCTAATGTTCTTCCGTCAGGTCTTTGAGCCCAAACTTGCGCAGTATACTTACATGGTCGGCTGTCAGGCGTCAGGTGAGGCGCTGGTAATCGATCCAATGCGTGACATTCAGCAGTACTTTGAGGTTGCTGCGACGGAGAAGCTGAAGATCGTAGCGGCCGTCGATACTCACATTCATGCCGACTACATCTCCGGGCTTCGAGAATTCGCCGAGCGTGGGGTCAAAGTCTATGCGTCGGATGAGGGAGGAGAGGAGTGGAGATATGAATGGCTCATCGATAGCAATTACTCCTTTGAATTGTTGAAGGATGGAGATTCCATCAAGATAGGCAATGTCGAGATAACCGCTATTCATACACCGGGTCATACGCCGGAGCACTTGATTTTCAGCATCACCGATCTGGGAAGAAGCGCGGAGGAACCGATCGGCTACGCGACCGGCGACTTCGTATTTGTAGGCGACGTGGGCCGACCCGATTTGCTGGAGTCGGCGGCGGGAATGAAGGATGTGATGAGGCCGGCGGCGAGGACACTGTATCGTTCCCTGGAGAGCTTCAAGAGATTTCCCGAGTACCATAGGATTTGGCCCGGACACGGGGCCGGAAGCGCCTGCGGCAAATCTCTCGGGGCGGTCCCCGACAGTACGATTGGCTATGAGTTGCGCTACAACGAGTCTCTCAAGCGGGCCGACAGCGAAGAAGACTTCGTGGAGTTTATCTTGAAGGATCAGCCCGAACCACCTTTATACTTTGCCCGGATGAAACGAGTCAACAAACTCGGACCGAAGGTACTCGGCGGCCTTCCGCAGCCGGATCGGCTGGGAGTGAGGGGCCTGAAGGAATTGGCGCAAAACAGACACGTGGTTTTGATCGACACTCGAGAACGGGCCGAGTTTATTGCCGGTCACGTCCCAGGCTCGATCCTCTCTCCCCTGGACAAGCAGTTCAACACGACCGCCGGATGCTATGTCGAGGAGGACGGGCCGATTTGCCTCTTGATTGAAGTAGGTCGTGTCGCCGAGGCTGTGCGCGACCTGATCAACGTGGGACTGGACAACTTTGCCGGCTACGCGACTCCATCGGATTTTCAGGAGTATAGGAAGAGTGGCGGAGAGACGGAGACGCTGGACTCCACGTCGTTTGACGAAGTGGATGCGAGCATTCTGAGCAACGGCGTGAAAGTCCTCGATGTCCGACGCAGATCGGAGTTTGAACAAGGACGCATCCCCGGTGCCGTCAACATCGCGCATACTCGGTTGCCGGA
>CAYRCA010000112.1:0-3615 GCA_964422565.1 uncultured Acidobacteriota bacterium
AACCACTGGGCCGGCGCGAAGTGGATCTACAGCATTCCCCGTTTCGACTTTCTCAAAGTCTTCGAAATGCCGATTCTGGGATATTTCGGCTTTCCCTTCTTCGCGGTTGAGTGCTACCTTTTCTACCAGTTCATCCTGCTGGCGAGGGCGAGGGCGACGCGAGGGCTTCTGCTGGTTCTGGTTCCGCTTGTCGCGGTGCTTGCGGCTCTCGTCATCAAAGGCATTGACGATCGGACGGTGGTAACCTTCAAGATGGTGGCGCCGTGGTAGTCCGCCGCTGATGCCGAGCCTTCTGCACGCGGGCAGACCCTGTCATGCCCAGGGAGTTTCCGAATGGTTCGTGACTTTCGAATGCGTCTGCGCTTCTGGGGGGTGAGGGGCTCAATTCCGACCCCTCTGATTGAGAACCTGGAATATGGCGGCAACACCGCCTGCGTCGAGATCCGTCTGCCGTCGGGCGAGGTTTTCATCTTCGACGGGGGAACGGGAATCCGTGAGCTGGGGCTCTTGCTCAGCCGGGAGTTTACGCGTCATCCGATCTCGCTCAATCTCTTTCTCACCCATTTCCACTGGGACCACATCCAGGGGATTCCCTTTTTTGCTCCGCTCTATTCGGAGCAGAATCGGGTCGTTTTTTACGGCCATGGCGCTCTGGGACACCCCGAGAAAATGCTGTTCGGCCAGATGCAGGCCCCCTATTTCCCGCTTGGGCTGGATCGGGCCGCGGCCAAGAAGGAGTTCGTGGAGATGGAGTCGCAGGATCTGAAGTTCGGGTCTGTGACGATCCGCCCCTTTCCCCTCAACCATCCCCAGGGGGCCCTGGGTTATCGCATCGAGAGGAACGGCGCCGTCATTGTCTACGCCACCGATCTGGAGCACGGAGATGCGAGGCTGGATCGCGTTCTTCGGGAGCACGCCGAGGGTGCCGACATCCTCATCTACGACGCCCAGTACAGTCCCGAGGAGTATCAAACCCACCGGGGGTGGGGGCACAGCACCTGGCTGGAGGCGGTTCGGGTGGCCGCCGACGCCAAAGTCGGGCAGTTGATCCTGTTCCACCACGACCCCTCCCACGACTCCACCGTCATCCGGGAGATCGTGGCGGCGGGACGGCGTCACTTCCCGTCCACGCTGGCAGCCCGGGAAGGGTGGGCGACGGATCTCTGAGAACGGCGTCCCGTGTCCGGTTCAGGCAAGGCCGAAGAAGTGTCGGATTCGATCCAGCAGGGTATCGGGGTCGCGCTTCCGCTTCGCCCGAAGGCTCTCCAGTTCGGCGCCCTTACTGACAAGGGCCTCCTTCCGGGCGCTGATGACTTGGGAGACCTTTTCCACAATCTCCGGGTGTTCGACGAGGACCTCGCGAAAACTGTCCTTCCGAAGGATGTAGGCGTGGACGTCGGTGAGGGCGATTCCCGTCGCCGAGCGCGGCTCCCCGGTCAAAAGAGCCATCTCGCCGAAGTACTGGCCCTCGCTCAGAATCGCCACCTGCTCGGAGGCGCCGTCCTCCTCCAGCAGGATGCGAACCTTTCCGCGGTCGATGAAGAACATCGAGTCGCCCCTCTGACCCTGGCGAATGATCGTTTCCTCGACCGCGAACGTGATCCTGTCGAGGCGCCGGGCGACCTCCTCCCGCTCCTCCTCCCGCAGCGTGGCGAACAGGTCGGTCGCCCCGACGAACGCCAGCCGCCGCCGAAGTTCCCTCTCGTCGCCCGCCTCGACCGTGCTCCCTTGCACCATCCGTACGTCCCGGATGGGGAAGGGGATGGTCAGTCCTTCGCGCTCCAGGCGGTAGTAGAGAAGGGTCGTAAATCGATCCATGATGCGCTCGCTCCGACTGAAGTCATTGATCCAGAATCGGCAGCGGTAGTTGATGGAAAAATCCGCGTACTCCGTCAAGAGAACGTCCGGCTTGGGTTCCCGCACGATCTCGGGTATATCGGCAAGGGTTTCCAGCACGACCCGCTTGACCTTGTTGGGATGGGCCTCGTAGCCGAATCCGATGGTCTTCTCCATCCGAAGCAGGGGCGAGGGCTGGGTATAGTTGACCAGCACGTCCTTCGAAAGGACGGTGTTGGGAATGACGCAGAAATGCCCGGACTTGGTCAGGATCTTCGTGGCTCGCCAGGTGACCTCGCGGACCCGGCCCTCGAGTTTACCCACCGAGATCCAGTCGCCCACGAAGAAGGGCTTCTCTACCTGTAGCGCCAGACCCGCGAAGAGGTTTCCCAAAGTGTCCTGGAGGGCGAGTCCGATCACCAGTCCGCCGACGGCCGATGTCGCCAGCAGTTGATCCGGCGCCAGATAGACGGCGATCAGGGCGAAGACGCCGATCACGAGGGCGTCCTGAACGATCGAGGGGAACTTGTCCGATACCCTGGGACCCGTAAACCGGTTGAAGAGCAGAACCACGACGGCCACGACCACGGCGAGGATGATGGCCAAGAGCTTGAGGTTCTTGACCAAGGGAGTGGCGGTCTCGAGGTACCAGGCGACCAGACCTAGCAGAAACACGACCGCCAGCAGGAAGATGCTCAGGGTCAGCCGTTTCTTGACCCACGGATTCCGTGTAAGCGTTCGCAGGACGACAAGGAGGAGGGCCAGCATTGCCGGCCCGAGCGTCGTCCAGAGGTGGGGGATGGAGGTCTCCTCCAATTAGGCCAGTCCTCCCTCCTCCTTGAAGCGCTGGATCTCCTCTGGGGTCACCTCGACCCCAACCCGAGCCGCATCGCCGGCTTCCTCCCAGCCCAGTTCGGTCTCCACTCCGCGGGCGGCCGCCGCCCCGGTAACCTCGGCCCGTTGCTGCCTTTCGCCGGAACCAAGGGGGTTTCTCAACCTCGCCAGTCGCCCTCCCCTTCTCTCCTCCGGCTCTTGCTTGTCCTCGGCCACCTCCTCCTCGGCCTCCCCCTCGGCCATCCCCCTGGCGCCCTCCACCACATGGCCGGTTCCCGTAAACGGAACCGACTTATAGGCGATATTCTCGGCAAAGCGATCCGGCAGCGCAACGGTGGCGGACTGGTCGAGCCGCTGCCTTTCAATCTGAGACGTCAGTCTGTCGAGCCTTTCGCGCATCTCCGGATGGGACGCGAAGAGCCCCGCCCGCTGCTGTCGCTGGGTATAGCGAGCCTGTAGCGCCTCGAGAAACTCCGGAAGACCTCTCGGGGAATAACCGGACTTGGCGGCAAGCTGGACGCCGGCGGTGTCCGATTCCAGCTCCTCGGCGCGGCCGAATCCCTGGAGCACGGCCTCCGTCGCCTTCTCGACGACCAGGTCGAAGACCCGCGAGTTTCCCGTCAGAGTCGTTTGACCGTCGGCGAGCTCGATGCCTCTCATCTTCTGGACCGCGTTGATCGTGTGACGCTCGGTGATGTGAACCATCTCGTGAGCCAGAACGCCCGCCAACTGGGCCTCGTTCTCCATAAGGGCGAGGGCGCCCCGCGTAATGTGAACGAAACCACCCGGAGCAGCGAAAGCGTTGGTCGAGTCGGAATCGAGGATGATGAACTGATAGTCCAGGTTGGGGCGGGTCGATTTCTCCGCCACCAGTTGCCCGACCAGGGTGACGTACCGGGTCTCCGCCTCGTCCTGCTGAACTCCGTAAAGCGTTCGGATGCGCAG
>CAYRCA010000112.1:3625-10372 GCA_964422565.1 uncultured Acidobacteriota bacterium
CTCGTCGGAGATGTGGAGTTCGGAGAAGGACTTGGCCGTGTCCTTGGCCTTGTCCAAAGCCCTTCCCAGGCGCCCGAACTGGGCGTGCAGCGGAGCGACCAACAAACTGAGGATCAGAAGTCTGAACAAATGCCGTTTCATGAGATTCCCCCTCGACCGCGCCCTTGACATCGGGATGTCCGGGTTTCGCCGGCCGCTTCCGTCTCGGTACAATTGTGGTCAATGTCGCATCAATTTCGCCGCTCCCGGATTCTCGTCCTCGTGGGATTGACTGCGGCGGCCGTTCTCTTCAGTTGGCTGGTCGGCCAGACCCGGTTCTTCAACACCATTGAACTGAAGACCCTCGATTATCGGTTCCGGCTTCTAGCCAAACACGAGGTTGCCTCTCGTGAAATCATCCTGGTGGAGATCGACGACAATAGTATAAAGCATCTCGAGCCGGAGTTTGGGCGCTGGCCCTGGACTCGGGACGCACACGGCTACTTTCTGCGCTTCATGCGGAACGCCGGGGCGAAGGTCGTGGCCTACGACATCCTCTTCACGGAAAGGGACGTCCTCAATCCCGAGGCGGACGCCTTTCTCGCGGAGGAGACCCGGCTGTCGGGAAACGTCGTCCATGCCGTCTTCCTGGGCGACCAGGATACGACGGGCGTTACCGACCAGGTGGATCCCGAACTCTTGACCTCCTATTCGGTGCCGGCCTCCGGAGAGCTACTGGAATTCATCCAGGCGGACTTCCCCATACCCGATCTAGCCGCCGGGGCCGCCTGGCTCGGACATGTGGCCAACGCCCTCGATGCGGACGGCCCTTTCCGTCACTATCTTCTGGTGGCCTCGCATCAGGAGCGGGCCGTACCGTCCTTCGGCCTAGCGATCGCCCTGGCGGCGCGCGGGGAGCGGCCGGACGTTATCAAGTTGGGTCCGCGCCGGGTGGACGCGGGCGCCATCCGCGCGCCTTTGAACGCCGAATGGCGCCTGCCGATCTGGTTCAACGGCGGGCCCGGCACCTATCCGAGCTTCAGCTACAGTCACATTGTCTACTCCCAGTTTCAGATCGAAGAGGGGGAGGAACCGATTGTCGATCCCGCCGGGTTTCGCGACAAGATCGTCATGGTGGGGCTGAACGCGACAGGTCTGCACGACATGTTCACGACTCCCTTCGCCGGGTCGGCCGGTGAGGAGGCGATGACCCGCTCGGGCGTCAGGCTGGGAATGATGGCCGGGGTCGAGGTCCACGCCAATGTGGTGGACAATCTGCTGAACAACCGCTACCTGTTGGACCTGCCCCCATGGGTCAACTGGTTGATCGGAATCTCAATTACGGTCGCCGTTCTGGCGACCGTCTTTTTCGTCCGGCTCGGTCCCGCCGTCGCGGTGAGCCTTGTCCTGCTGGCGGGTTACCTGTGGGCCGCCCAGGCATTGTTCTCCGGGATGCATTACCGCCTGCCCGTCGCCGCGGCCCTTTTGTGCTGGAGTCTGGCCCTGGGTCTGGGCCTGGCGTATCAGTACTGGGTCGAGGGCGCCGAGAAACGCAAGGTGAAGGGGATCTTCTCCCAGTACGTCTCTAGAGATGTCTTCCAACAGCTCATGGATGATCCCGAGGCCGCCAGGCTGGGCGGGCGGAGAACGATGGTGACCGTCCTCTTTTCGGATCTTAGAGGCTTCACCTCACTCTCGGAGAAGCGGGCGCCCGAAGACATCGTGGCTCAGCTCAACGAGTACTTCTCGGCCATGGTTGATATTGTCTTCCAGCATCGGGGGACGGTGGACAAGTTCGTCGGCGATATGATCATGGCGCTGTTCAACGCTCCCCTCCCGGATCCCGAACATGCCGATCACGCGGTTCAGTGCGCCATCGCCATGCAGAGGCGCATCGATGAGCTGAACCGGGGATGGCGGGAGAGAGGTCTGCCGGCTTTGGCCTGCGGGATCGGGATCAACTCGGGAGACATGATTGCGGGCAACGTGGGGGCCCAGACCATTCGCAGCTACACCGTCATCGGCGACAACGTCAACCTGGGGGCTCGGATGGAGTCGCTCTGCAAGGATTACCAGGCGAACATTATTATCAGCCAATACACGAGGGTCCTGCTGAACGGCGGGTATGAGATCGTCGAGTTGGGCGACGTCGTGGTCAAGGGCCGCTCGGAGTCGGTCAAGATTTACCAGGTCCGCACCTGAGGAGGCCAAGGGGGAGATATGGACGCATTGATAATTGGCGGCACTCTTTTCATCGGTCGTGAGCTGGTTCGGGTCCTGCTTCGCGCGGGTCACCGGGTGACGGTCATGCATCGCCGCGAATCCCACGATCTGGGTGCCGAAGTGGGCAACCTGGCGGCCGACCGGAACGATCCGGCCGCCGTGCGGGCCGCGCTCGAGGGGCGTCGCTTCGACTTGGTTTTCGACAACGTCTACGACTGGGAAAGGGGCACCACGGCGGACCAGGTGGAAGCCACCGTCCGAGCCTGTGGGGACCGAATTCAGCGTTATGTCTTTATGTCGAGTGTAGCCGCCTACGGGGGCGGACTCGACCATTTGGAAGAGGACGAACTCGCCGGCGACGACCATCCCGAGGTCTATGTGCGCCATAAGGCGGCCAGCGAGCGACGGCTCTTCGAGTTGTATGAACGGGAAGGGCTCCCGATCGCGACACTGCGTCCCCCGTTCGTCTATGGGCCCGAAAACCCCTTCTATCGGGAGCAGTTTTTCTGGGACCGGCTGCTGGACGAGCGTCCGATCGTGGTTCCCGAGGACGGCGCCAGGCTCATGCAGTTCGTCTTCGTCAGGGACCTTGCGGTTGCCTGCCTAGCGGCCGCGGAGGTCCCGGATGCCGTGGGCGAGGCTTTCAATGTGGCCGATCCGGTTGCCCTGCCCCAGGATGAAGTGGTGGAAAAGCTGGCGGCCGCGGCCGGGAGGAAGGCTCGAATCGTCTCCGTACCCAGGCGGAGGATCGAGGAACTCGGTGGAGGGATCATGGAGCCGCCGCTCTATTTCGGCTTCTACCTCGACTTACCGCCGATCACGACTAAAGTCGACAAGGCGCGGCGGATACTGGGTTTCCGTCCGACCTCCCTGGCCGTTGGGCTTGCAGAGACCTTTCAATGGTATCTCCGCCACCATCGCCGCGAATCGATCGACTACTCCTTTGAGGATCGGCTGATTGCCGAGCCTCGGTGAGCGCGGTACCGCCGCCGGGCGGGGGTCGGCGGTCAGCGGGCGCGTCGGACCGGTCGGACGAATCAGACTGCTCGGACAGGCCGGACCCCTCGCCTCAGGCAACTTTGAAACCCAGTCCCCAGTCCCCAGCCTTCAGTCCTCAGTCCTCCCAACCCCCAGCCCCAGCCCTGTCCACAGCCCCCGGAGACCGTTTCACTCCGCCTCCTACTTGACCTCCAGGGCGTGCACTCCGTCCCAATCGTGGGACGGGGGCGTTTCCTGAAATTGCAGGCACCGATTCAGATAGGTCTCCGCCACGCCGTCGTGGGGAAACACGTCGAGCAGCTTCCGGGCGTGCTCGGCCGCGCCCGTCCAGTCGCGGGAGTCGTACAGATCGATGAGGGGCCGAAAGAGGCCCAGGAGGTTTTCGGCTTCCGCGGATTCCCGGTCTCCTCTCTCCGCCAGCACTTCGAACAGGGCCACCGGCAGATCCTTACCCACTACCCGAACTTTGTCCACGCGCCGCAGGAGGAATTCGTCCCGGATCAATGCCGCGGTCGTGTCGCTGATCAGGATGCAGGTGCCGAAGGCCTTGTTGGCCCCCTCCAGGCGCGAGGCTAGATTGACCGAGTCCCCGATCACCGTGTACTCCATCCGCTCCCGGTGGCCCAGGTTGCCGGCCACCATGGAACCGGTGTTGATGCCCACCCGCATGCGCAGCGGCGCCATGGTGTCCACCGCCCGCTTCATCTCGAGAGCCGCTTGGCAGGCGACCCGGGCGTGTTCGGGGTGGGGCAGGGGAGCGTTCCAGATGGCCATGACCGCGTCGCCGATGTACTTGTTGATCATGCCGTCGCGACTCATGATGATGTCACCCATCCGCGTGAAATAGTCGTTAAGCAGGGTCGCCAGCTCGCGAGGGCTGATGCCCTCGGAAATGCGCGAGAACCCGGCAATGTCGGAGAAAAGTACGGTTGCCTCCACCTGAACTCCGCCCAGCTCGAGCTGGTCCGGGTGCTTCAGGATCTCGCCCATCACCTGCTTGGACACATACCCGGACAAGGCGCGGCGGATATGGGCCCGCTCCCGCTCGGTGAGTCGATACTGGTAGAGGATGTTCAGTCCAAAGATCGAAGTCATGATGATCGTGGGCTGGACACCGTAGAGCCAGTAGTCTCCGTAGATGAGCAGGGAGGCGGCGAACACCATGAAAGATACGATCAGACCCGCAGACACGGCGATCTTCAGGGCGAAGGACTCGGACGACAGGACGACGAATGAGATGACCAGCCCCAGGACGACGACGAGTGTCCAGGTGATGCCCGCCCCAGCCCGGCGCAGGTAGTTTCCAGTCAGGAGTGTGTGAAGGATGTTGGCGTGGATCTCCACGCCGGGCATGCTGGCGATTCCCGAGAAACCGTCCCAAGGGGATGCGTAGTGGTCCTCCGCGCCCGTACGGCCGAGGTCGGTCACCGCGAGGGAGTAGCCGACGAAAACGATGCGATCGCGGAAAAAGCCGGGAGGCAGAAACTCCTCATATTCCAGCGCCTGGTAATAGGAGACGGTCGGCAAGTTTCGGCCGGCGCCCACGTAGTTCACCAGGATCTCCGGATCGTCTCCTTCGAAACCGGAATATGGGATCCGTTGGTAGTCCGGCTCCAGATCGAGCGCCTCCAAGACCCGTGTGGACAGAGTCGGCTGTCCCCCCACGGAGAGCCGGCCTTTACGGATCACGCCGTCGCGGTCCGGGTTCAGCGTCGCGTAGCCGGTCAAGGCACCCGACTCCGTGAACATGGGGTCGGGAAGCAGCTGGCGGATCATGGAGAAACGGGGATCGTCCACGACGTCGAGGGCGGCGGCGAACACCACCGGAATCCGACTCTGGAGGATGGCCTCGGCCAGAAACCGGTCTTCCTCGGGATCGCTTTCCCCCTCGAAGACTACGTCGAAGACCACGGCCCCGGCGCCCGCCTCGTTGAGCAGCCGGATCAATTCGGCGTGCACTCCACGAGGCCAGGGGAAGGAGAGAAAACCCAGCTCCTCGGCGAATATGGATCGGGAGGTTTCGTCGATGGCCACGATGGCGATCTCCTCCGGGGTCTCGAGGGGCCCGCGCAGCACCGCTAATATGAAGTCATAGTTTTTTAACTCCAGATTTTCGAGAAGCGGGGTGTACTTGGACAATACGCCCACCGTGACCAGGGTTCCGACGAGGATGATCCCCGCCGCCAGTGTCTTCTTGAATGTCTTGTTCAAATCGGTGTTCCCCCCCCCGGATTCGATTCGGATTCTGTCCCGGGTTCCGGCCCGATCCGGGCGACACTCGAAAGTCTAGCAAGTTCCATCCATCCCGGCGCGCCCTACTAACGCCTGACTCCTAAACCCTCCTAAACCCGTCCAGAGAATTCGTCTTGCCACCCGCTCAACCGATGGGATAGGCTCGATGGGCGTCGATGCGGCGGGGGAAACGGTGTCGAAACGGCTCGCCTTCAAACTGACTTTGTCGCTGACGATCATTCTCGTGATCGTCGAAGGCATTTCCGGAATCATCAACGTCCGCACCCAAGAGCGCCAGCTGTTGGACGCGATGATCCTTGGAGGAGACCAGTTGTCCCGAGGTATCGCCAGCGCGACCTGGCACGCGATGCTGGTCGACCATCGCGAGGCGGCCTACCAGGTGATGGAAACCATCGCCTTGCAGCAGGGCATGAAGCGGATACGCATTTTCAACAAGGAAGGCCGGGTCATGTTCTCCACCGATCCGGACGACGACGAGCAGGTGGATACCGATGCCGAAGCCTGCGCCCTCTGTCACGCTTCTCTGGAGCCGCTGGTTCGAGTGGACGTCCCCTCCCGGGCCCGGATCTTCCGAGGGCCGGACGGGTTGCGGCAGCTGGCGATGATCACGCCCATCTACAACGAGCCGGCCTGCAGTCAGGCCGCCTGTCACGCCCATCCCGAGAGCACGAACGTTCTGGGTGTCCTGGATGTCGCGCTGAGTCTCGAGGAGGTGGATCAGGAGGTGGCGGGCATCAAGTGGCGGGGAGCCTCGGTGACCCTGATCCACATCCTGCTGATCGGCCTTTTCATTGCGTTTTTTACGCGTCATTTCGTGGGCAAGCCCATCCGGGAGTTGATCGAAGGCACTCGCGCCGTGAGCGCCATGAAGCTCGACCGTCCCATCGAGTTTCATTCCGGCACCGAACTCGGCGAATTGGCCCTTTCCTTCAACCTGATGCGGGAGCGGCTGAGTGAGGCCATCGGCGAGATCAACCAGTTCACCCAGAATCTCGAGTCGAAGGTGGAAGAGCGGACCGAGCAGTTGCGGGTCGCGCAGAGGAAGCTCGAACAGAGCGATCGGTTGGCTTCCCTGGGGAGACTCTCGGCTACGGTCGCCCACGAGATCAACAACCCGCTCTCGGGGGTCCTCAACCTCTCGCAGCTGATGCAGCGAATTCTGACCGAGGAGGGTGTTCCTCCGGACCGTCTGGCCGAATTCCGCGGATATCTTTCCCAAGTGACGCGGGAGACGACGAGGATCGGCCGAATTGTGACCGATCTGCTCGCCTTTTCCCGTCGATCCCGACCCCA
>CAYRCA010000113.1:0-10203 GCA_964422565.1 uncultured Acidobacteriota bacterium
CCCACGGGCCCATCCACATGCTGATGAGGAGAGCGGTAAGAGACGCGTAGGCCGTGCGAAACGTGATGTAGCGGACCACGTTCAGAACGGAAATGTCCTCGTGCAGCGAGTAAAGGAGGTAGTAAATCACCGAGCGTCGCCTCCTTTCAGTCGGTCGATCGTCCGATCCAGGCCGATTCCGCGGGAACCCTTGACGGCGACCAGGTCGCCCGGCTCGAGAAAGTCAACCAGGAAATCGGACGCCTGGTCGGCGTCGGCGAAGTGGGACCATGAGGCTTTCGGGAACTCCGACTCCACGGCGCCCCGCCCGATTTCGGACGAATCCCTCCCCACCGTGATCAGAGCGTCGACCGACCCGCCGATGAGCCGACCCACGGCACGGTGGAACTCGCCCGAGCGGGTTCCCAGTTCGAGCATGTCGCCCAGGACGAGTACCTTGCGGCGATAACCTGTGGCGGCGGCAACCAGAGTCAGGAGCTCCTCGACCGCCTTCGGGTTCGAGTTGTAGGAATCGTCCCAGACCGTGAGCCGTCCGATCCGAAGAACCTGACCCCGGCCCTGCAGGGGACCGAGGCGCTTCAGGCCGCGGCCCACCTCATCCTCCGTCAGACCGAACTCGGCCGCCACGCTCACCGCGGCCACCACGTTGTGGAGCAGGTGCCGGCCGACGAAGGGTAGGGAAGCGGTGAGCCGGTGTCGGGGTCCCTGGATGGCGACCTCGGTTTCCCGCAGGTCGATGGGGCGGGAGGAGAGGATTCGGTACTCGGCGTCCCGATCCGTTCCGAAGGAGACCCGCCTTCCCGGAAAGCGCCCGGCAATGGCGCGCACGCGCGCGTCGTCCAGATTGAAGAAGATCCGCCCCTCGGGCGGCAGGGACTCCAGGATCTCCGCCTTGGCGTCGGCGATGCGGTCCACCGAATCGAAAAACTCGAGGTGAACCGGGGCAACGTTGGTGAGGAGGGCGTCGCTGGGCCGGCAGATCCGGCCGAGGGCCCCGATCTCCCCGGGGTGGTTCATGCCGAGTTCCACGACCGCCACGTCGTGCCGCTGTTCGAGCCGAAGCAGAGTCAGGGGCACTCCGATGTGGTTGTTGAAGTTGCCCGGCGATTCCAGGACCCGAAAGCGCTCGGCCAGGAGGCCGGCGGTGAAACTCCGGGTCGTGGTCTTGCCCATGGAGCCGGTTACGGCCACCAGCCCCTTTGCCCACCGGACTCGGATACGGGTCGCCAGCCGCTGCAGCGCCAGGGTGGTGTCCGCGACGCGCAGGACCGTCGCCCCCATGCCCGGCCTGAGGGCCGAGGAGTCGTGGATGACCAGGACCGACGCGCCCTTTTCCAGGGCCTCGACCGCGAAGGCGTGGCCGTCGTGCCTCTCGCCCGCGATGGCGAAGAAGGCGCAGCCCGGCGTCAACGCCCTCGAGTCGATGCAGACCTCCGGAAAGGGGCGGTCCGTGCTCCCCCCCGAATCGCCTCCCAGGAGTCGGGCGTCCATGGCGGCGGCCGCTTGGGCGAGGGTTAGATCGAGCACAGTTCCTCCCTTACAACCCGCCGCTCATCGAAGGGGATCTTCCGTCCGCCGATGTCCTGGTAGGTCTCATGACCTTTGCCGGTCAGGAGAACCAGGTCGCCGGACGCCGCCAGTTGGAGGGAGCGGCGGATGGCGTCCCTGCGATCGACGATCGTTTCGACGCCCCGGATGTCGGCGGGGACTCCGGCGCGGATGTCGGCCACGATCCCCGCGGGGTCCTCGGTTCGGGGATTGTCCGACGTGATCAGGGCCAGGTCGGAAAGGCGTGCGGCGATTTCGCCCATGCGGGGGCGCTTGGCCCGATCCCTGTCCCCCCCGCAACCGAACACGCAGATGAGTCGGCCGCGGGTCACCTCCCGCGCCAGGGTCAAGACGTTCTTCAGCGCGTCCGGGGTATGGGCGTAGTCGATCACCACGGTGAAGGGGCGGTCGATCTCCACCTTTTCGAACCGGCCCGGGACGACCCGCGTCTCCCGGATTCCCTCCTGAATAGCGGTGTCGGGCGCTCCCAGCAGGGCGGAGGCGGTTGCCGCCGCCAGCAGGTTGTAGACGTTGTGGCGGCCCGCCAGGGGGCTCTCCAGCTCGAGGGTCCGGTCGAAGAATCGGACCCGCAGTCGCATGCCCTCGATGGAGCTGGAGTGGTCGACGGCGTGGACCTGGTTTCGGCTGTCGAGTCCGTAGCTGACGGCGCCGGATTGCGTCTTGAGGAGCCTGCGGCCCCAGGGATCGTCTCCGTTGACGACGGCGTGTTCGAGTCCGGGGTTGTACGCGGGGGTGAAGAGAAGCCTCTTGGCGGCGAAGTACTCCTCCAGCGAACCGTGAAAGTCCAGGTGATCCTGGGTCAGATTCGTGAACAAAGCGACGGGGAGGTGGCAGGCCCGGGCGCGTTGGAGAAGCAGCGCGTGGGAGGAGACCTCGAGCACGCCGTACCGGCAGCCCGCCTCGACGCCGCGCCGCAGGAGCGCCTGGATATCGACCGCCTCCGGGGTCGTCAGAATCGACGGGTGAGCCTCCGTTCCGAGCACTGTTTGAACCGTCCCCAGCATGAGGGCCTTGTCGGTTCGGCTGAGAACAGCGTGCATCAGATGTGCGGTGGTGGTCTTTCCGTTCGTGCCGGTGATGCCGGCCAGACGCAGACCGCGGGAGGGGTGACCGAAGAAAACGTCCGCGCAGTGGGCCATGAATTGTCGAATCTCGCGGACCTGGATTCGGCAACCTCCGGACAGTTGGTCGATCGCCTGTTCGGAGGCCACGACCACCGCGCCCCTGGACAGAGCCTCGTCGATGAAGCGGTGACCGTCGGCGCGCAATCCCCTAACGGCGAAAAACAGTGAGCCCTCGTCCGATGTCCGCGAGTCATAGGTCAAACCGCGAATATCAGGATCAGTCTCGCACCGGACGCACTGGACGAGATCCGCCGGAATCTCGCAGAGTAACTTTCGAAGGCGCATCGCGCTTTTGTTCCTCGCTGGCGAAAAAAACCTCGCACACCATGTTGCTGGAGATCCGCCTGCCCGGCGCCGGTCGCTGGGAAACGGCAACGCCGGTGCCCGAGATGCGCAGCCGAATTCCGAGACGGGCCGCCTCACCCGCCGCCTCCCGCAGGCTCATACCGGTGAAGTCCGGTAGGGTCGCGGCCCCGAGCTCGACGACGACGTTCCCCCGTTCCGGCTGACCGGCCAGCTGCTCTTCCAGCTCAAGAACCGTCAGAACTCCCGCCGACAGACCCCCGACTGGCGCCTCGACCGCTGGATCGATTTCCGACAGGACTGTGAGTTCGGCGGGCGTGTCGTCGAGAGGCTCGGCTCGGACCATCTCCAGCCCTGGGGGTCGAACCTCGAGGGGACGGTCCTGCGGAACCTCGAGGTGGATGAGCGAACGTTCCATGATCTCCTTGAAGGCGGGAGCGGCCACGTGCCCCCCAAAGGGATTGCCCCGGGGCTCGTTGATGACCACGAGCGTGATCAGGGCCGGGTCGGCGAGCGGCGCGAAACCCACATAGGAGGCCACGTACTTGGAGCGGGAATAGCGGCCGTCGACGATCTTCTGAGCCGTGCCCGTCTTTCCGGCCGAGGAGTAGCCCCGGAGTCGGGCGTTGCGGCCCGTTCCCTCCTCCACCACGGCGGTCAGGATCTGTCTGGCGATCGCGGAGGTCTCGGGACGAAGGACGGGACGCCTCTCGATCCGGGATTCGAGCAGGGTGTCCCCCTCCGGCGAAACGACGCGGCGGACGACGAAGGGTCGCACCAGATATCCACCGTTCCCGATGGCCGCCACGGCCCGGATCATCTGCAGCGGGGTGACCCCGATTTCCTGGCCTATGGCGAGGGCGCCGATGGAGAGCTTCGACCATTGGGACGTCGGCCGGAACAGCCCGCCTTCCTCGCCCGGAAGGTCGACGCCGGTTCGATCGCCGAACCCGAGCCGGGACACATACTCATAGAGCCTCTCGTTGCCAAGGCGGAGGGCCAGCTTGACCGTTCCAACGTTGCTGGACTTGGCGATAACCTCCTCGAGGGTCAGGAAGCCGAAACTTCGTCTCGCCTCCCGGTACACCTTGCCCGCCAGTCTGGCGGTTCCCGGCCGGCAGTCGATGACCTCGTCGGGAGCGGCCAGGCCCAAGTCGAGCAGGGCGGCGAGCGTCATGACCTTAAAGGTGCTGCCGGGTTCGTACAGGTCGAGGATGGTCCGGTTTCGGCGAGCCGAAGGCGGGGCGCCGCCGTAGTCGTTGGGATCGAAGGCCGGATAGGACGCCATCGCCAGGATCTCGCCGGTGCCGGGGTTCATCACGATGACCGACCCGTCGGCCGCTCCGGTAGCCTGAACCGTGTCCCTGAGAACCGTCTCGGCGATGTGCTGGATGCTGCTGTCCAGGGTCAGGACGAGGATGTTTCCCTGGGTCCGGTCCAGAGGGGTCGAGCGTTGAAAACTGTTTCTGCGGGCGTCAACGCGCAAATCGACCCTTGCCCTTTGGCCGCTCAGTTCGTTGCAGTAGCGGTACTCGATGCCCTCCAGCCCGTCGTTGTCGATGCCGACGAAGCCGATCACGTGGCTCGCCAACTCCCGTCCCGGGTAAACTCGGCTCGACTCCTCCTGGACGCCGATCCCCCGCAGTCTCAGATTGCGAACCCGACTGGCGGTTTCCACCGGAATCTTGCGCTTGAGATAGAGAAACGTGGAGTCGGAGGTCAGCTTCTCGCGGATACTCTCGATCGGAATCTCCAGGATCGGGGAGAGCGCCTCGGCCGTGCTCCAGGGATCCTCAATCTGAGCGGGTTGGGCGAAAACCGAGTCGGCGCGGACGCTGATGGCGAGCTCCTTGAGGTTCCGGTCCAGAATGTCGCCCCTCTTCGGATTCACCTCCAGGAAGGCCTGTTGCTGGATCTGCGCCTGGAGTCGGTAGTGGGGGGCGCGGACCGCTTGGAGGTCGATCAGCCTGAGGAAGATCAGCAGACTCCACCCCAAAAGCAGAATGAGGACGACCAGGAGTCGTCCGAGAAGAGCAGATCTGATCTCGTGGTTCTCCGCCAGGCTCTTCATTCATGCAACGTTCTGGACTCTGGTTCAATGCGGGCGATCTGGTCGCGCGTCCCGACTGGGCCGTCCCCGTCCAGGATCAAAACGCGCTTGTCGTTCGAGCTGATCAACCCCAGCCTTCGGGCCGCCCGCTCCACCTCCGCAGGCGCCACCAAGGCGTTGTACTCCGCCCTGAGGAGGTCGTTCTGTTCGCCCAGTTTCTTGTTGCCGCGGTTCAGTTCCTCGATCTGGTACCGCAGCGTAAGGCTCTGATCCCGGACCCAGACCGATCCGACAAGGAGGGTGACCAGACAGGATGCCACCACGAACCATTTGGCGAACTCGAACACGGTCGCTCCCCCGTCGCCGCTCATCGGCCGGTTGACAATCTCTTGCGAGCTCAGGTCGGTCATCACCCCTCCTCCCGCGCGCTGGCGGATGTTCCGTTTGCCGTGCGTTCCACGGCCCGCAGCCTGGCGCTACGCGCGCCGGGGTTGACGGCGGTCTCCGGGTCCGAGGCCGTCACCGGCCTTCGCGTCAGGATCTCCACCCGTCTGACCCGCGGACAGCGGCAGAGGTCCGCGGGACGAAAACAGATACAGCGTCCCGCCTCGATCTGAAAGGTCCTCTTAACAACCCGGTCCTCGAGGCTGTGGAAGCTGATCACGACCAGTCTTCCGCCGGTTCGGAGGAACTCGACGGCCGACGAGAGAAACTGGTCCAATCCCTCGAGTTCCTGGTTGACCGCGATTCGGAGCGCCTGAAAGACCAGGGTCGCGGGATGAATATGAGTCCTTCGACCCCGCCGTTTGACGGAGGCCACCAGGTCGGCCAGCGCGCGAGTGGTTCGAATGCGGGAGGCGCTCCGTCGCTCCACGATCTTCCGGGCGATGCGGGCGGCGTCGGGTTCCTCGCCGAAACGCCGGAACAGAGTCGCCAGCTCCTCGGCCGTCAACTGGTTGACCAGCGTCTCGGCGCTGGTCTTCTGCTGCCGGTCCATGCGCATGTCCAGGGGCCCGTCCTCCCGAAAGCTGAACCCCCGTTCCGGTTCGGTGAGCTGGAAGCGGGAGACTCCGAGGTCTACAATGCATCCGTCGACCCGTTCGATGCCGAGGTTGCGCAACACCAGGGGCAGGCTTTTGAAATTCTCGTGGTGGAAGCTGACGGCGGGTCCCCGGGAGGTGATCGCCTGGCGAGCCATCTCCAGGGATTCCCGATCGCGGTCGAGCGCGATCAGTCGGCCCGTTCCCTCCATCTGCTCCAGGATCGCCCCGGCGTGACCACCGAGTCCGACGGTGCAGTCCACGTACACTCCGCCGGGCCGAACCCTCAGGAGGGTGGTCGACTCTTTCAGCAGTACCGGAGGATGTTCAGACATGACCGCCGACATCGTCCTCTTCCTAGTAAAGTTTCCGCTCGGCGAGAGCCATCTCGTCCCTCTCCGTGTACGGATCCTCGTCGATATCCCGCAGGATCTTCTCGCGATTCCATACCATCAAGTGGTCGAGTTGGCCGATAACGTTCACGTCGCCGTCGATCGAAGCCCTCTCCCTCAAGAGGGGCTGGATCATGATCCGGCCCTGTTTATCGACGGTCGTCGCCTGACCGAAAACGCTGCTGTTTCGCAGGAACCTTCGAACCTCCGGAGGTTTTCCGGGAGCATCCCTGAACCTGGTCTCGATCTTTTCCCACTCGGCCATAGGGTAGATGAGTACGTTCTCTCCGGTCACGCTGGTGACGTACACCTCGGGTCCGAAGTCCTCCAGGATTTTCCGGTGCGCCGTCGG
Organism: uncultured Acidobacteriota bacterium; assembly: GCA_964422565.1. Taxonomy (GTDB): domain Bacteria; phylum Acidobacteriota; class UBA6911; order RPQK01; family JAPXNP01; genus CAYRCA01. The sequence continues at coordinate 6,831 of CAYRCA010000113.1, forward strand.
GACCTTGAGGCGTCCCTGGGCGTCCACCTTGGCCGGGGAGTTGCCCCTCATGACGTCCATGGAGCTGTCACCTCGATTCCAGCAAAAAAGCCATTTTAGTCCAACTTAATCCAATCTGGTCCAAATTAGTCCATACTCGGCGTGAAACTGTCAAGAAAAAAGTGAGATGGGGTTGGGGCTGGGTTCTGGGTGTGGGGTGTTGGGAGGGGACGCGTCGGACATGTCGGACGTGTCGGACCGGTCCGACTCTCGTTTGCCCCCGCAAGCCCCGCAAACCCCGAAATCCGCCAGCACCAGGCCCCAGGCCCAGCCCTCCGGCGCCGGTCCCAACTGGAAACGTCGCGCCCGATCGCTTATCTTTGGAGCCACAGGACAACCATGAGTCACGGTTGGGCCGGGACTGGAAGTAGCTTGTCGGCCCCTTCCCGCCCGATTCGAGGGAGGGACGCCGGTCCAGAGGCCCCCGGCGGTGGGTTCCGACCGCCGAGCCCCCACGGAGGGCGTGAGATTGGAGAGAAGTCATGAACAACCGTTTCATCCTGGCGAGTTTGGTGTTGACGTTTTGTTGTGTCGGGGGGCTGCGGGCCAGCCCCGACGCCCCGGTGGAGTTGAGACCGATCCCCGGGGAGGACCGCGTCGAGGTGTGGATCGGCGGCCGGCTGTTCACCGCGTACCGGTTCGGGGCCGAATTCAAACTGAAGCCGGTGTTCTATCCGGTTAATTCGCCGGGCGGAAACGCGGTCAACCGGGAGCTGCCCTTCATCCGCGATTCCGGCGAAACCACCGACCATCCCCACCAACAGTCGCTCGGCTTCGGCTACGGCGAGCTGAACGGGTATGACTTCTGGAGCCACCGGGCCGGCGAGACGATCGTCCACCGGGCCATCCTGGGCCACGGCGTCGAAGACGGGAAGGGACGCCTGGAGGTCCTGCTCGACTGGCGGGCGCCCGACGGGACGGTCCTGGCCCGGGAACTGAGGACCGCCACGTTTGGGGGCGGGTCCGACCTCCGGTGGATGGATCACGACATCACCCTTCAGGCCCTGGACCGCCCGCTGGATTTTATCGACAGTAAGGAGGGCATGTTCGCCATCAGGCTGGCCGACGCCCTGCGCGAAAGGGGCGGCAGCGGGCGCTACGAGAACGCCTTCGGCTGGGAGACCGAGCGTGGGATCTGGGGAAAACGCGCTCCTTGGGTGGCGCTGCGGGGCGAAGTGAACGGCGAGGAGGTCACGGTGGCCGTCTTCGAACATCCCTCGAGCCATAACCATCCCTCCTACTGGCACGCCCGGGCCTACGGTCTGTTCGCGCTCAACCCGTTCGGACGCAAAGACTTCGTCGAGGGGGCCGAGCCGCTCAACGACCGACTGGCGCCCCGCGAGAGCTTTCACTTCCGATATCGCGTGGCAGTCTACGGCGGGAAGGTGGAAAAGGAGCGCTTGGACACGGACTACTGGAGCTACATTCAATAGCCGGCCCCCCCCCGGGGGTTGGGTTCCGGGTTCCTGGGTTCCGGGGTTCGGCGGTTCCGGGGTTGAGGGTTCGGGAGGCGGTGGTTTGGAACGCCGGTTTGGCTAGGTACAAAACAGGTCGGCTCCCATCCCGTCACAACGGCTGTCGGGCCGACGAGGCCCCGGAGCAGGGCAACTGCGACCCCGAGACCGCGAAGCCGCGAAACGGGAAAATTCCGAAAAACCCCTGAAACCCGAAACCGGAGAACCCCTTGAACGGAGCCATCGACGAATGCGAATCGCCATTCTGTCCGACACCCACGACAACATCTGGCGCCTCGACAGGGCGCTCTCCCAGATGGGCGAGGCCGACCTGCTGATTCACTGCGGCGATCTGTGCAGTCCTTTCGTCGCCAGGCACCTGGGCGAGGGGGCACCGGGCAATCCGATCCATATCGTGTGCGGGAACAACGACGGAGACCCCCGCATGATTCTGCACGTGGCTTCCTCGTATCCGGCGATTCGGATTCACGGGCCCTTCGCCGAGTTGGAGGTGGATGGTCTGCGGATCGGCGTCAACCATTACCCGGAGATCGCCCGTCCCCTGGCGGCGAGCGGCCGCTACGATCTGGTCTGCTACGGCCACGACCACACCGCCCACGAGAGCCGGGTCGGCCGCTGCGTCCTGCTGAATCCGGGCGAACTGATGGGGCTTCAGGGAAAGGCGACCTTCGCCTGGTTCGACACCGCCACCCGCGAAGTCCGCTTCCAGGAAGTCGACTGATTCGCACCCTCTAGCTCTAGCCGGCGAGCCGGGGATTCTGCCCCGCAAGAGCCGCGAATCTCGAGTCCCCTCCGCTCTTGGGGACGGATGGGAGGCTTGGGTCCCGCAAGTTTGAAGGACCGGTCAGACAGACTGGTCGTATGAGAACGCTGAGTGCCACGGAATTCAAGGCGAAGTGCCTCGCCTTGCTCGATGAGGTGCGCGAGACGGGTGAAAGCCTGCTCATTACCAAACACGGAACTCCCGCGGCCAGAGTTGTTTCCGTCGTTGCCGGCCAGTCGGACTACCCCCACTCCGACTGGCCGGAACGGTGGAGACGGTGGGCGACGTCGTCTTCCCGATCATCCCTTCGGAGGCTTGGGGGGCCGAGAGGTTCGGTGAAGACACTTCTTGACACCCACTTTCTTCTCTGGTGGTTTGAGGCTACGGAGCGTTTGAGCCCGTCGCAGAGGGGAATCCTTGAAGGTGCGTCAACCGATTCTCCTTTGCTGGTTTCCGACATCAGCCTCTGGAAGATCGCCGCGCTTTACGAACTGCGCGTATTCGGCTTCGAATTCCTCTGCGGGACTGGCTGGAGAGGGCAACCGCGCCGCCTCTCGTCCGGCGACTTGGGATCTCTCCCGCCGTCGCGGCGGAAGTGTGTCCCTGCTTCCGGCAGGATTCCATCGAGATCCGGCCGACCGGATCCTGGTGGCCACGGCGCGGGTGCACGGCGCCGCGCTCATGACGAGAGACCGGCGGATCGTCGAGGCCGGAATCGTCCCCGTGATCGCCTGAAAGCCTGTACCCGGGCGGGAACTCGCCCAGGCTGCCCGAAGCGAATCGCTCGGGCGTCGCATACCTCCACTCGACCAACCAACCGGAACGTGTCGGCGCCGGGGCAAGCGGAGTTCGGCCGTCGGCTTCCGAAGTACCGCCGGCGGCCCGCCGGCAGCTCTTCAGGATCGCGTAAAGGACGCCGCATCGCCCAGCTCACAAACCCCAAGCTCGGAGACCGCTCGCGCGACCAGACCGCTCGCGCGACCTGTCCCCGCATCGACCGGCACGGACCGGCAGCGACCGGGTGTCCCCGCATCGCCGCCCTCGCGCGACCTGTCCCCGCATCGCCGCGGCCAGCGCGGGCACGGCGGGAGTCGGC
>CAYRCA010000114.1:0-10199 GCA_964422565.1 uncultured Acidobacteriota bacterium
GATCGCCTTCGCCGCCAGGGGACCCATCCCCGCTTCCGTAAACGAGTATGTGATCCCGACGTCGAGCGCTCCGACGGCCAGAACCGCCGCCCAGAACACAACCAGCTCCATGAACGAGTTCCAGCGGGCGCGGTGGCGAAAAAGAAGAAGAATGCAGAGGAGGTAGTTGAGCATCGCCGCGACCCCAAAGGCGAGGGCTGCAGCCGGAACGACCTCGAGCCCGCCGCGCAGAGCCGCCCAGAAAAGAAGCAGATTTGCCGCCGCCGCGACGACGCCGATACCCAGATAGACCAACATCTGAATCGGCCAAGGCGCTTTGTGGCCATTGTAACGGAAGATACAGTAAAGGGCGCGGAACCCGTCCTTGACGCCGATCTTCTTGCCCTCCTCGTAAGTCCGCCCGCGATAGGAGATGCCCATTTCAAACACCCGGAGGCGCATCCCGGCGATCTTGGCCACGATTTCCGGCTCGAAGCCAAACCGATCCTCCTTCAGATCGATACTCTGGAGGATCTCCCGACGAAAGACCTTGTAGCAGGTCTCCATATCCGTCAGGTTAAGATCCGTCAACATGTTCGAAAGGAGGGTGAGAATCCGGTTGCCGACGTAGTGCCAAAAGTAGAGTACGCGGCTCACCTCGGTCGAGCGGAACCGCGAGCCCAGCACGACGTCGGCGTCGCCTTCGATCAACGGGCCGAGAAGCCTTCTGAGGTCTCGCGGGTCGTACTCCAGATCGGCGTCCTGAACGGCGACGAAATCCCCCGTCGCGTGAAGGAAGCCGGTTCGAAGCGCCGCCCCTTTTCCGCGATTCCGTTCGTGTTGGAGAACCCTGACGCGATCTTCGCGGGCGGCGACGGCGCGGGCCACTCGAGCGCTGCCGTCGCTGGAGTGGTCGTCGACCACGACGATTTCGACGTCGAGTTCGTCGTCGCGGATCGCCAGGACCCTTTCGATGATGGCCGGCAGAGTGCGCTCCTCGTTATAGCAGGGGATCACCACCGAGAGCTTGAAGCTCTTCATTTCTCGCGGTGCCGACGAACCGTTCATGCTGGGGACCTCCCGCCTGAGAACCGTGACATACTCGGATAGATGCTCCCCGATCCCGAGTGCGCTCCGGGATTCAGGGGAGACATCCCTCGTGGGGCGCTTCGTTCGCGGAAACCCTGAAAAGAAGCGATGATTATAGCCGATGCTGGCCAAGCGCGACTCGCCGAGCCGTGTCCCGCCGAGAAGGCGGCTCTCCCGGTTGCCGCCGGCGGCGGGGCTCTCGCAAGTGGGCGTCGTCTTTGGGGAATCCTCGTGGAGACCGACCGGGTCGTCCTCTGCACAGCCTGCCCCTCCCGAGTTCGACGGCTTTCGGATCGCCCTGCTGATCCGCCCGGAACCTTGATTCCCGAAAACGATGGGCGGGACGGCGTTTCGGGGCTTCGGCGGTCGGGAGAGGTCGTCGCGCGACCGCTGAAGTGTGAATCCTTCCGGCCTCGTCGGGAGTCTTTTCTCAACAAGGGGCCTGTGGACCGACCCCCACAGCATCGGGGCGGCGGCTTTTTGTAGAATTGCCGCCAAGTCCCTCTTCGGCAGCGGAGTTGACTCCACGTTCGGCGGGGATGACGGAGCCCGCCGCTGGCGTTCGCGTTAGCGTAGCGCGGCCGGGTCGGCGGTCTTGTGGGTGGCTTGAGGAAATACGAGGATGTTCTTGATCCGAGAGAGGAAACGTTGGAGCGCGCTCTTGGTCGCTCTTTTCCTGGGATGCGCCGTCTCGGTTTCGGCGCAGCCGGGGGCGCCGAGCTCGGTCCATTACACGGAGGCCCGTTCCCATCAGTTCAGCCAGCGAGTCCAACTTCCCGGCACGGTTCGGGCGAACCTGGTCAGTATTGTGGCCAGCGAGGTGGCTGGACTGGTGGTGGAGTTGTCCGTGCGCGAAGGGGAAACGGTGGAGCCGGGGCAGGTGATGGCCCGGCTCCAGCGCCGGGGTGTGGAGATCCACCTCCGGGAGGCGGAGGCGCAACTGCGGGAGGACGAGGCCCGGATGAACCTGGCCGAGCGAACTCTGGAGCGGACCCGGGAACTGCTCTCCAAGGGTGCGGTCAGTCGCCAGGACCTGGATGACGCCCGGTACGAGTTCGACGCCTGGCAAGGCCGAACGGAACGGCTGCGGGCCGCCATCGACCAGCTCGAGTACGACCTCGAGCGAACCGAGATTCCTGCTCCTTTTGCCGGCGTGGTGACGCGGGAGATGACTCAGGTCGGCGAGTGGATCGAGGTGGGCGGCGGCGTGGTCGAACTCCTCTCGCTGGGCGACCTGGAAGTGCTGGTGGATCTGCCGGAGCGTTATTTCGGCGGTGTTCGGGTGGGAACGCGGGCTCGTGTGGGATTCGAGTCGCTGCCGGGGCTGTCGATCGATGGATCCGTCACCGCCGTGATTCCGAGGGCCGACGAACGGGCTCGCACTTTTCCCGTCAAGCTGAGAATTCCCGACTCGGGAGGGCGGATCGGCATCGGGATGCTGGCCCAAGTGGAGCTGAACTTGGGCGGCGTTTCCGGCACCATCGTTCCAAAGGACTCCATCGTTCGGGAGAACCAGGAGCTGTTCGCGTACGTTCTGGACGGAGAGGATGTGGTTCGCCGTGTTTCGGTGCGGACCGGGTCCGCCGTGGGCGCCTGGATCGAAGTGTCGGGCGGAGTCCGGCCGGGACAGAAAATCGTGACTCGGGGGAACGAGCGTCTGCGGGACGGGCAGACCGTCGTGGCCCAGATGGACCGGTTTGAGTACTCACTGCAATGAAGGTTGTACAGCACGCGATTCGTTTCCCGGTGACCACGGCCGTTGGTGTCATCCTGCTGATCTTATTCAGTGGGCTGGCGCTGGTTCGGCTGCCGATCCAGTTGACCCCCGATGTCGTGGAGCCGCAGGTGACCATCACTACCTTCTGGCCGGGGGCGAGTCCCCGGGAGATAGAGCGGGAGATCGTCGACAAGCAGGAGGAGCAGCTCAAGTCCCTGGAGGGCCTGCTTCGGATGGAGAGCAGCTCCCAGGACAGCGTGGGGACGGTGACTCTCTCCTTTCCGGTGGGCTCGGACATCGACGGGATTCTTCTGCGGGTCGCCAACCGCCTCGATCAGGTCCAGGCCTACCCCTCGGACGCCGACAAGCCGGTCATCACGACCGCGGGCGCCAACGACAACGCCATCGCCTGGTTCATTCTCCGTCCCCTGCCGGACGGCGATTACCAGGGGGAGATCGCCCAGCTCTACGATTTTGTGGAGGACTTCATCAAGCCCGAGATCGAGCGGGTCGAGGGTGTCGCCGGCTCCAACTTCTTCGGCGGCCAGCCGCGCGAGATGCAGGTCATTGCCGACCCCAACCGTCTGGCGGCGCGGCGAATCACCCTGACCCAGTTGCGGGACGCCATCGAGCGTGAAAACCGGAACTTTAGCGCGGGCGACTTCTCGGAGGGAAAGCGCCGCTATGTCGTGCGGACCGTCGGGGAGTATGAAAGCCCCGAGGACATCGAGGAAATCGTCGTCGCGATGGAGAACGGAGTTCCGGTCTACCTGCGCGATGTGGCGCGAGCCGAACTCGGCTACTCCAAGGTGCGGGCTCAGGTGTTTCAGATGGGCGAGCAGGTCATCGCCATCAACGCGATCCGATCGACCGGGGCGAACGTGCTTGAGGTCATGGCGGGGGTGAAGGCCGCCGTCGAGCGGCTGAATCGCGATCTGCTCCAGCCGAGGGGCCTGCAGATGTACCAGGTCTTCGATCAGACGGAGTACATCGAGAGCTCCATCTCCCTGGTGCGCCAGAGCCTTATGGTGGGGGGAACGCTGGCGATCCTGGTCCTCCTTCTCTTCCTGAGGAGCGTCACTTCCACCCTGGTCATCGCCGTCGCCATCCCCATCAGCATCGTGGGAAGCTTCCTGGCCATGTTCTGGCTGGGCCGCACACTCAACGTGGTCAGTTTGGCCGGGCTGGCTTTCGCCGTGGGGATGGTTGTCGACAACTCCATCGTCGTCCTGGAGAATATCTATCGAAAGCGGCAACTGGGAAGGCCCCGCCGAGCGGCGGCGGACGAGGGCGCCTCCGAGGTCTGGGGCGCGATTCTGGCGAGCACCCTGACCACCATCGCGGTCTTTCTGCCTATCGTCTTCATGCAGGAGGAAGTCGGTCAGTTGTTCGGGGACATCGCCATCGCCATCACGACCGCCGTTGGGTTGAGTCTGATCGTCTCGCTGACCGTCATCCCGAGTCTTTCGGCCCGCATCCTCCGGGTCAAGAGCAACGGACCCTCGCGGCCCGGGCTGGTGCGGGGCCGGATCCGCCCGGCGAGCCGTATCGCCGCGCTGGTGGGCTGGATCAATCTCTCGGTGGTGCGACGCTTGGCGGTCGTGCTCGTGCTCGTGTCGTTGTCGGTGGGGATGGCCGGTTGGCTTATGCCGAGGCCCGAATACCTGCCCACGGGCAATCAGAACTTCCTGTTCGGCATCATATTGCCGCCTCCCGGGTATAGTGTGGAGGAGGTTGCTCAGTTGCGGCTTGCCTACGACGAGAAGCTTGCGCCTCTGTGGGAGGCGCCCGAGGGCAGTCCGGAGACCGAGGCCCTGCCGGGGGGAGGCGTGCAGGGCTTTTTCTACGTGGCGCTCGCCGACAGGGCGTTCATGGGGGTGCGGGCCCGCGATCCCATGCGGGTGAGGGAGCTCATTCCGGAGTTCCTCGAGGCGGGTAGAAGCCTGCCGGGCACTTTGGTGGTCCTCAACCAGAGCGGCATCTTTCAGCGTGGACTGGACGAGGGGCGGAACATCGACATCGATTTCACGGGTCCCGAGCTGGAGACCCTGATCGATATGGGCGGAGAGGCCTTTGGCAAGGTCATGGCGTTGATTCCCAACGCCCAGGCCCGTCCCATTCCGAGCCTGGATCTCGGCAACCCTGAAGTCCACGTTCGAACGCACCGCCGGCGCGCCGCGGAACTCGGGATCTCCAACCGGGATCTCGGGTTCGCGGTCAGTGCCTTGGTCGACGGGGCCAAGGCCAGCGATTTCAAGCATCTCGGCAAGGAGATCGACCTGACGGTGATCGCTTGGGAGGGATGGGGCCAGCGGACCCATCTGCTCGAGCAGGTCCCCATCGCAACTCCGGGGGGCGATCTGGTCAATCTTGGCTCCGTCGCCGAAATCGTGGAGGCGGGGGGACCGGTGCAGATCAACCACCGGGAACGCCAGCGGGCGATCACCATCCGCCTGACTCCGCCCGAGAACATGCCCCTCGGCGAGGCCATGGAGCTGATCCGGGAGGAGATCCTGCTTCCCATGGAACGGGAAGGCCGTCTCGGAGGCCTGTACCAGGCAAGCCTCAGCGGCACCGCCGACGAGTTGGCCGAAAGCTGGCGGGCTCTGCGCATGAACCTGGTCCTGGCGGTCATCATTACCTATCTGCTGATGGCGGCTCTCTTTGAGAGCTTCCTCTATCCCTTCGTCATCATGTTCAGCGTCCCCCTGGCGGCGATGGGCGGTTTCCTGGGCCTGACGGCGGTAAACGCCTTTCTCGGCTACCAGGCGTTGGATGTTCTGACCATGCTGGGATTTGTGATTCTCGTCGGGACCGTGGTGAACAATCCGATCCTGATCGTCCACCAATCGCTGCGCTATATGCAGGACCGCAGTGTCGACCGGAATGAGGCCATTCGCCAGGCGGTGGAGAACCGGGTGCGGCCCATCTTCATGAGCGTGTCCACCAGCGTCTTCGGGATGTTGCCGCTGGTCCTCTTTCCGGGCCCGGGCTCGGAGCTGTACCGGGGCCTTGGCAGCGTGGTCGTGGGCGGCCTCCTGGTGTCCACCCTGTTCACGGTCTTTCTGGTGCCGGCGCTGTTCAGCCTCGTGCTGGACACGAGGTTCGCCTTGACGAGACTGGCCCGCCGCCTGTCCCGCGGGTGGGAAGGAGCGGAGGCCGCCGAACCCGCGGAGTGATCAGGCACACGGGCGACTTTACCCCCAGGATCAGCGTCTTCAGCGCCTTGACGCGCCGAGCGGTCGACCCGGTTCTGGTTCCGAAGTTCCACCGATTGGTTGGATGCGCCGGCCACGGTGCGCCGAACCCGGATCAGTCTCCGAAGCTGGTTCCCACCGCCCGGGCCGCCCGCAGGGCCGAGTATTCCAGGGGAACGGTGCGAACCCTGTCGGCCACTTCGGCGATCGGCAGCGAGGCGAGTTCGCCCTTCCGCATGACGGCCAGTTCGTTGAGGCGTCCCCGCTTGAACAGTTCGAAGGCGAAATGGCCGAAGCGTGTGGCCAGAATTCGGTCGTGGGGGGTCGGCGTGCCTCCCCGTTGGATGTGGCCCAGGACCATGGAGCGGCAGTCCAGCCCGGTTGTCTTCTCCAGCTCGTCGCATACATACTTGGCCACTCCGCCCAGCCGGACCGGGTCGGGGGAGGATTCGTCGATGTGATCGATGAATCGTTCCCCGCCCTCCGGAACCGAACCTTCGCCCGCCGCGATGATCGTGAATTTCTTCCCGAAACGCCCTCGGTCCAAGCACTTCTCGGCGATCTTGTCGATGGTGAAGGGGATCTCGGGGATGAGGATCACGTCCGCCCCCGACGCCAATCCCGCGTGGAGGGCAATCCAACCGGCGTAGCGGCCCATGAGCTCCACGGCCATGACCCGATGATGGCTGCTGGCCGTGGTGTGCACCTTGTCGAGGGCCTCGGCGGCCGTGTTGACGGCGGTGTCGTGGCCGAAGGTGATATCGGTGCCCCAGAGGTCGTTGTCGATCGTCTTGGGTACGCCGATGAAGCTGAGCCCCATTTCGATGAGGGTAGCCGCCCCGGTCATGGTGCCGTCGCCTCCGATGACGAAGATGACCTCCAGTCCGGCTTTTCGGGCGTGTTCGACAACCTGGGCCCGGACGTCCGTCCTCTTCCATCCTCCCTTGCCGTCGGGGACGGCGTAGTTGGCCGGGTCCGCCTTGTTGCTGGCGCCGAGGATGGTGCCTCCCACGGTCAGGATGTTGCTCACCTCGGAAAAGGTGACCGGCCGCATGCGGTCCTCGATGAGGCCCAGATAGCCGTCCTCGATGCCGATCACCTCGATCCCAGCTCGGATGGCCGGCTTGGCCACGGCCCGAATTACGGCGTTGAGTCCCGGGCAGTCGCCCCCTCCGGTCATGATTCCCACTCGCTTCGGCTGCGCGCTCGGCATGTGCTCCTCCCGTGTTCGGTTATCAGGGATTCCCAGGATAGTGGATCCCGACCTTGAATCCGGGCCGCGTTGGCCCCCGGCCGCGCACCTTCAATGCCCGGTTGGCTCCGGTTCAACGCCAAGTCGAGCCGCCACCATTCTCGTTCTCGGTGTCCCACGGCGGACCGGGCGCCTTACGTGCTCCCGCCTCCGTGGTCGGGGAACCAATGCCCGGCCGGCGCGAAGTCCATGAACTCGAAGACGCCGCCGTCGATTTCGACGAAGACCACCCGAAGGGACTCGGTGGCCTGGAAGGGCCCAAGCAGCACCTTGTGTCCGCCCATCGCCTTCTCTAGGTTGTCGACACGAAAGGCCATGTGCGGAAGGTCGCGGACGGGCCCCGTAACCGGACTGTCGGGCTCGAAGCGGAGATACTCGATCCGATGGGGATGGTCGGCGGGATCCGTGATCCAGACGCGGGTTTCCTCGACGAAGTGCTCACCCGGCCGCTTTGTCTCAGTGGGAACCCCGACATGATCGAAGATGCGCATGAGAACTCTCCTCGCCGAAGACCGATGCCCATTCAGTCGGACGAAGCGCCATCGCCGGGCGCGATCGGCAAACGCCGTTCTTGCCTGTGCCCCTCCCCGTCCAAGCCGAACTCGAGGACCACCTCCAAAAACGGCGGCCTTCAAGCTTTCCTCCGGCGTCATCCGGCGGTAGAGTTCGACCAAGACTCGGGTCCGCCCTCGACGCCAGCCGGGCGGTCCTCCGATCCCAGGCTGACGCGGGCATGCTTATCTCCTTGCGCCCGAGTATAGCAGGGGACTGGGAAGGCCGGAAAAGCCGGAAAACCCGCCCTTTGACACCCGGGAGGGCGAGGCATAGAATCAGAATCGGCTTCTCCATGACGACAAAACGTCTGATCGTCGGCATTTCTGGAGCGTCGGCGCCCATCTTCGGCATCCGGACACTGGAGTTGCTCCGCCGGATTCCGGAGGTCGAAACCCATCTGGTCTATACGAAGGCCTCGGCTCGGACCATCCAACTCGAGACGGGGCGAGGGCTCCAGGACGTGGAGGTCCTGGCCGACGTCGTGTATGGGTCGGACGACGTTGCCGCCGCCATATCGAGCGGCTCTTTCCGGACCGACGGGATGATCGTCGCGCCCTGCTCCATGAGTACGCTGGCCTGTATCGCGGCTTCGGTGACCAAGGACCTTTTGACCCGGGCCGCCGATGTGGTGCTCAAAGAGCGGCGGAGGTTGGTCCTGCTTCCCCGCGAGTCTCCCCTTCACCTGGGGCACCTTCGCAGCATGGTCGAGGTCACGGAAATGGGCGCCGTAATCGCGCCCCCGATTCCCTCCTTCTACCATCGGCCGGAGACCGTGGATGACCTGATCGACCACTCCATCGGGCGGGCATTGGATGTCTTCGGTCTGGACATGCCCTGGATGAGGCGGTGGTCCACGGCGCCCAAACCCGGGAGTGGTGGTGGTCCGCCCGGTCGATGACGTCCGACCGGGGGGCCGCTGCGACCTTGGATCCGTTGGGTTCACGGGCGGATTGAGCCTTGGCGCAAGCGAAGGGCGGAAGGTGCGGTGATACACAGATGTCTGAGGAATTGACCTTCGCGGCGGATTGGGTGTATCTTTTGGGAACTTCTTCGGTAAAGGTCTCCTGAAGGGGTGGAGCGAGGGTATTTGGATTGAAGACCTGATGAGTCTCACCTTGTGAAAGAAACCCCAAGGGCGTTCTTCGGTTTTGCAGCGTCAGGCAAGGGTGCCATGTGCTACCTCCTTTGGTGGTCCGCATCTCGAGGGTGATGACGAATGTGTCTCTCTGGAGGAGAACGTGAACGGTAACAAACTGTATGTGGGGGGCTTGCCCTACTCAACCTCGGACACCCAGCTCGAGGAACTCTTCTCGGCGCACGGCGCCGTCGAATCGGCCCGCGTGATCACCGATCGGATGACGGGGCGCTCCAAGGGGTTTGGTTTCGTGGAAATGAGCTCCGATGCGGAGGCGCGGGCTGCGGCGGAGAAGCTGAACGGTACCGAGCTCGAGGGCCGAACGCTGGTGGTTAGTGAAGCCCGGCCGCGCGAGCCGAGAGGCGGCGGATTTGGCGGCGGCGGCGGCGGCGGTGGCCGGGGCCGAGGTGGGGGAGGAGGAGGAGGAGGGGGACGGAACCGCTGGTAAGTGGTTTCGCCTCTTGAATCTTGGGGGGGTGCGGCCCGCGCCTCCCCCCGACTTCCCTGACCAGGAAACAAGACGGGCAGGCGGCCGTCGCCCTCTGCCGGTCTCATTCCCTCCCGGCACTGGGGGGCCACGCCCCGTCCAAGGCGGGCGCGGCCCGTCGCCGGACGGGTGCCGTAGGCGCCGCCCGGGAGCACGTGGCGTTCAGAACCGGCGGGTCCATTCTGTCGGCCAGCGCTCCACGATGACCTTCTTCTCAGTGTAGAACTCCACGGCATCGCGGCCTTGCGCGTGTAGGTCGCCGAAGAAACTCTGCTTCCAGCCGGAGAAGGGAAAAAAGGCCATGGGAGCGGCCACGCCTAGGTTGATACCGATGTTCCCCACCTCGCACTCGTTTCGAAACCGCCGGGCCGCCCATCCGTCGCGCGTAAACAGACAGGCCATGTTTCCGTAAGCGCCGCGGTTGACCAACTCGATTGCCGCGTCCACGTCCTCAACGTGAACCAGGCTCAGAACAGGCCCAAAGATCTCCGTGTTGAGGACCTCTTCCGCCGGATTCGCAGTCTCCAAGATAGTGGGCCGGAGGAAGTTTCCGCGTTCATATCCCGGAACGCGGGCGCCGCGTCCGTCCACGACCACGTCCATGCCGGAATCGATCCCTTTCCCGATCAGGCCCTCGATCCGCGCCCGGCTTTCCGTCGTGATCACGGGACCCATCTGGACGCCCTCGTCCAGCCCGTAACCGACGACGCGGGTCTCGGCCGCCTCCCCCATGATGTCCCGAAACGGTCGCGCGGCCTCCCCCACCGCAATGGCGAGGGAGCCGGCCA
>CAYRCA010000115.1:0-10178 GCA_964422565.1 uncultured Acidobacteriota bacterium
AGGCCAACTTCCCTTCCCGGATATCCTTCCGCGTCTCCTCCAAGGTGGACAGCCGGACCATCCTGGACGCCAACGGCGCCGAGCTTCTCCTCGGCATGGGGGACATGCTCTTTCTATCCCCGGGCACGGCGCGGCTGACCCGCATTCACGGCGCCTACATCAGCGAGAGGGAAATCGCGCGGATCGTGGGGTTCCTGCGGGATCAGGGCGAGCCCGATTACCGGGAGGAGATCCTTCTGGCCGAGGTCGAGGAAACCGAGGGCGGCCCGATCGACGTGGGCGACCCGGAGGATCGGCTCTATGACGAGGCGGCGCGTTTCGTCGTGGAGACGAGGAAGGCGTCCACGTCGCTCCTCCAGCGACGCTTCCGTGTGGGCTACGGCCGGGCGGCGCGGCTGCTCGACATCATGGAGCACGAGGGAATCATCGGTCCCTCGGACGGCAGCAAGCCGCGCGAGGTTCTGGTGCCAACGAGCTATTTCGAGGAGGTCAACTAGGGGAGTGGCGCCGCTCCAAGCCGGGTGAGCCGCGACCGGGGCGCACCCCCAAGGATGAATCGAGCGGGGAGCGGGCGGAAGCGAGTAGTTTGCCCCCGCCACTTGTTGATTGCCGACTGCCGACTGCCCCTTGTCTGTCGGTGGAGGACCCGAGAAGCGCGGAAAACCGGTTAGCCCACGGATTTTCCACATCTCTCATTGACCTCTTGCGCTCCTGCGGTACAATAGAGTCAATGTCATGAGAGGACTCAGGTATCCCATCCCTCTCATTCTAGCCTTGGTCAGCGGCCCGGCGTCGGCCCAGGAGGAGCAGGAGGGACCACCTCGGTTCCGCGTGGAAGTTCCCACCGTCTTGGTGCGGGTCACCGTGACAGATCCCTTGAACCGCTACGTCGTTGGCCTTGAACCGGACCACTTCCGGGTCTTCGAGGAGAAGGTGGAGCAGGAGATCGCCCACTTCTCCAACGACATTTCGCCGATCAGCGTGGGCATTATTCTGGACTCGAGCGGTTCGATGAGCAGCAACATCCTGAGCGCCCGAACGTCGGTGATGCGCTTTCTCGAACAGGGGGATCCTTCCGACGAGTATTTCCTGGTCACCTTCAACGAGCGAAGTCGTCTGGTCCAGGACTTTACTTCCCACGGCGACACCGTTCGCGCCATGGCCGCCATGGCCAACCCCAGCGGCAGGACGGCCCTGTACGACTCCATCTACCTGGGGCTGGAGAAGATGCGGGAGGCTCGCCACGAGAAGAAGGCCCTGATCGTCATCACGGATGGTGAGGACAATACAAGCCGATACACCTATCGCGATCTTAGGGACTACGTCAGGGAATCGGATACGCAAATTTACATCATCGGAGAGCGCGGTCAGCTGGGCTACGGTCGGGGAATCATCAACGAGATTGTGCGCTTGACCGGGGGAAGGGCCTTCTTCCCCCACAATTTCAAGCAGTTGGACTACTTTGTGGACCTAATCCACACCGAACTCCGTAACCAGTACGTGCTCGGTTACGTTCCTCTCGACCAGAACTTTTCGGGAGAATGGAGGCGACTCCAGGTGCGGCTGGACGCTCCCGAGGGCCTCCCCAGGCTGAACGTTCGGGCTCGGGAGGGCTACTTCGCGCCGGTCCGATAGGCCGGTGCGACGCGACCCCGAAGAGCTCATGAAAAGGCTTCCTCGATCCCTCCCCGCGACCTTGGCCGCCGGCTTGGCCGTTCTCGCCGTCTGGGCGGGGCACGCCCAGTCCGGCGATACGCCGCGCTTCAGCGCGCAGGTCGAACAGGTGGTGGTTTACGCCTCGGTTTATGACCGGGACAGCCGGTTGGTGTCCGGTCTGAGCAAGGATGATTTCGAGGTCTTCGAGGACCGGGTCGAGCAGGACGTCACCAGCTTCGTCCAGACCGAGATTCCCTCCACGATCGGCATCGTTCTCGACACCAGCGGCAGCATGAGGAATAAGATGCGCATTGTCGAGGAGGCGCTCGACCTCTTCCTGGACCTGAGCAACCCTCAGAACGAGCTCTTCTTTGTCCGTTTCGACCATCAGGTCGAACTGGTGGAGAACTTCACCTACGATGCCGAGGACATCCGCGACGCCATCGCCAACGTCGTCATCAAGGGAGGCACGGCGCTTTGGGACGCCCTCTACCTCTCCGTCGAGAAAGCCCAGGAGGGGAACGAGCCGAAGCGAGTGGTGATTCTGTTCACCGACGGCGAGGATAAGGATTCCTATTACCGTAATGAGGAGGTGATAGAGAAGATAAGAGAAAGCGAAACCCAGATTTTTGTGGTCGGATTCCTCGATGAGGAATCGAGTGGCGGCCGCGGCTTTTTCGGCCTCTTCAAGTCCCGGCGCCAGCAGGTTGAGGACGAGTTGAGGACCGTGGCCGAGGTCACCGGCGGCCAGGCCTACTTCCCGGAGACGATCGAGGAATTGAGTTCCGTTTTCGAACAGATCGCTCACGAATTGAAGCACCAGTACCGGCTCGCCTACATCTCGAGCAACCCGGACCGCGACGGAGAGTGGCGCCGAATCGACGTCCAGATTCGAAACGCTCGGGAACGGGGCCTCCGGGTCCGGGCCAAGACAGGCTATTACGCCCCGAAGGACTCTTGAGGTCCGATCCACGAAGGGCCACGAAGGGGGCACGAAACGGGGGTCGGCCCAATCCACAAGAGGGTACAAAGGGGCTGGCTTGCCCGGGCCGGTCAGGACGCCCCAAGGCCCGTCGGAAACCGCCTTGGTGTTCCTTCGTGGCCCTTCTGGATCAATAGTCCCTCGGTCTTCCTTCGTGGTTGACTTCCCCCGGCCCCGGCCCTATTCTGGCGCCTATGGTCAAAGCTGCCACGATCTGGCACAACGGTAGCCTCATCCCCTGGGAAGACGCCAGAGTGCACGTGATCGCCCACGTCCTTCATTACGGAACCAGCGTTTTTGAGGGCATCCGATGCTATCGGACGAATCGGGGTTCCGAGGTGTTCCGCCTTTCGGAGCACATCCTTCGCTTGTACAACTCGGCCAAGATTTACCGGATGGAGATACCCTACGAGCGGGCCCGCCTTGAGGAATCGGCGCTGGAGACGATCCGAGCCAACGACCTCCGGCACTGCTACATCCGGCCCCTCGTCTTTCGCGGGGTCGGGGCGGTCGGCGTCAATCCCCTGAACAACCCGGTGGAGTGTTACATCCTGACGTGGGAATGGGGCAAGTACCTCGGAGACGAGGCCATCGAGCAGGGTGTTGATGTTTGCGTCTCGAGCTGGTTTCGCGCCGCCCCCAACACCTTTCCCACTATGGCGAAGGCAGGCGGAAACTATCTGAACAGCACGCTGGTCAAGATGGAGGCGGTGACCCGGGGGTTCGCGGAGGGCATCGCCCTGGATGCTTACGGCTTTGTGAGCGAAGGCAGCGGAGAGAATGTCTTTCTGGTACACCGAGGTCGGCTTCTCACCCCGCCGGTGGCCAACGCCATTCTGCCGGGAATCACCCGCGACAGCGTCATCACGATAGCCCGGGAACTGGGCTACGAGGTGTCCGAGCAGCAGATACCCCGGGAAATGCTCTATCTCGCCGACGAAGTCTTCATGACGGGGACCGCGGCCGAGATCACGCCGGTACGCTCCATCGACGGCATCAGCGTGGGCAGGGGCTCGCGCGGCCCGGTGACGGCCAGACTCCAGCAGGTGTTTTTCGATTATGTCGAGGGAGCCGTCGATGACCGATATGGCTGGATGACTCCCGTGTACAGTGAAGACACGGTCGGACGCGAGGCCTGAGGAAGGGGAGCGATCTCTGGTTCTCGACAGGCACCCGTCCGGAGGATAGAGAGATATATGTCAATCCGCTTCCGATTTTCGAAATGATCGATCTTCATAAGTTGCTTCGCCATGCCGTCAAGGTGGGGGCCTCCGATGTGCACCTCAAACCAGGAAACCATCCCCATCTACGCGTTCACGGACAGTTGGGTCCCGCAAGGGACTATCCGCAGGTCCAGAAGGAAGACACCGTCAGAATCGTCAAGGAGGTTCTCAATCCCCGTCACAAGGAGATTCTGAGCGCCAAGTCCGAGATCGACCTTTCCTTTGGACTCGAGGGTCTGGGGCGGTTTCGTCTCGCCGTGTTTCAGCAGCGGGGCAATATCGCCATGGCCTTGCGGCTCATCCCCACCGAGATTCCCAGACTCGATGATCTGAACCTCCCCCCGGTTCTCAAGGAGATCGCGGACAACCAGCGGGGGCTGGTCCTGGTGACCGGAGTAACGGGTAGCGGCAAGTCGACCACCCTTGCGGCCATGATCGGGCATATCAACGAGACGACAGCGTGCCACATCCTGACCATCGAGGATCCCATCGAGTTCCTGTTTTCCGATGAGCGGTCGCTGATCAGCCAAAGGGAGAGCCTCAGCGACACCCGCGATTTCGGCTCGGCGCTGCGAGCGGCCATGCGACAGGATCCCGACGTAATCATGGTCGGCGAGATGCGCGACGTCGAGACCATCACCAACGCTTTGCAGGCGGCGCAGACAGGTCACCTGGTGATGAGCACGCTTCACACGACCGACGCCATCACCACGGTGGACCGCGTCATCTCGATGTTTCCCCTCAGCCAGCAGCAGGACGTGCGCTTCCAGCTGGCGGCCTCTCTCAACTCGGTGGTCTCGATGCGGCTGATCCGCAGCTCCATCACCGGAATGCGTCTTCCCGCGGTCGAGGTTCTGCGCAACACCGACCTGGTCGCCTCTCTGGTCGTCCAGCCGGAGCGGATCAAGGAGGTCCGCCACGCCATGGAGACGGGCTATACCCAGTATCGAATGCAGACCTTCGACCAGAGCCTTTTCAACCACTTCCGGGAACAGCGCATCTCGAAGGAGGACGCCCTCCGCTACGCCACTTCGCCGGAGGACCTGCGCCTGAAGATTCAGGGAATCGTCAGTTCGTCCGATTTAGTGTGAACCAGAACCTCTACCGGCATGCCCTCCGACTCCTGGCGCGGCGCGCCCACGGCACGGAGGAACTCCGCGGAAAGCTGGCGCGGCGCGCCCCGGGCTCCGAGGTCTCGGATGTCCTCGCTCGACTCGAACGCAGCCGGCTCCTCGACGACGAGGAGTTCGCCTTTCTTCGCGCCGAGTCTCGTCGCCGTCGGATGTGGGGCGATCTGCGGATCGGGCGCGACTTAAGGAGACTCGGCCTCGATGCTAGAATAGTGCAGCTTGCGCTGGGCCGATTGGAGAGGGAGTATCCCGAGGTGGAGGCCCTCGGCCGTGCGGTCCGCTCCTGGGTTCGGCGGCATGGGCCGCCGGCGAGCGCCCCGCAGTTGAAGAAGTTGTTCGACCACTGCCTGCGCCTTGGCTATCGGGCGGAGTCGGTCCGTGAAGAGCTGTCGGATTATTTCGGGACCGTCGCTTGGTAGCTCGCCCCGACGCGAGTCGCCGTTCTTCGCTCTCCGGGGAACCGGCATGGCGGTCCGCGTCCGGCGCCATGCCGCAGACTGATTGGAATCGACAATGAAGAGCTCAAACGAGATTCGGGAGACCTTTCTCCGCTACTTCGAGGAACGGGCCCACAGGCGGGTACCGAGCAGTTCCCTCGTGCCCAAGAACGACCCGACGCTCCTGTTCACCAACGCCGGGATGAACCAGTTCAAGGACGTCTTCCTGGGACGGGATCGGCGGGACTACTCCCGGGCCGCCAGCAGCCAGAAGTGCATGCGGGTCAGCGGCAAGCACAACGACCTCGAGACGGTGGGTCGCACGCCGAGGCATCATACCTTCTTTGAGATGCTCGGCAACTTCTCCTTCGGCGACTACTTCAAGGAGGAGGCTATCGCCTACGCCTGGGAACTGTGTACCGACATTTACGGCGTCGACCCGAATCGTCTGATCGTGACGGTCTTCGAGGAGGACGACGAGGCCTATGAGATCTGGAGGGACAGGGTCGGAGTCGCATCCGAGCGGATCTTTCGCTGCGGGGAGAAGGAGAACTTCTGGGCCATGGGCGACACCGGGCCCTGCGGGCCCTGCTCCGAACTCCACTTCGATATGGGGGACCGGGTGGGCGACACGGCGAGCCCCTTCGGCCAGGAGTCCGACCGGTTCGTGGAAATCTGGAACCTGGTGTTCATGCAGTACGACCGGGACGGCACGGGCCGGATGACCCCCCTGCCCTCCCCGTCCATCGATACCGGCATGGGGCTGGAACGTATCGCCTGTGTGCTGCAGAACGTCGCCAGCAACTACGAGACCGACCTGTTCAACCCCATTATCGCCGAGGCGTCGCGCCTCACCGCTGTTGGCTACGGACAGAACGAGCGGACGGACGTCGGCCTCCGGATCCTGGCCGACCACAGCCGGGCGGCGGCGTTTCTGGTGAACGACGGCGTCATTCCGGCCAACGAGGGACGGGGGTACGTCCTCAGGAAGATTCTGCGGAGGGCGATTCGCCAGGGCCGTATGCTGGGCCGTGAGGAACCCTTCATCTTCACGCTCACCACCCTGGTGGCCGAGCTGATGGCGTCCGCTTATCCCGAGCTCAGCCGCAGCCGCGAGTACGCCGCCACCGTGGTGCGAAACGAGGAGGAGAAGTTCAGCGCCACCCTCGGCCACGGTCTCGCCCTGCTGGAGGATCTCTTTCAGAGGACCGCCCCATCCGGCGACGGCGGAACCCTGCCGGGCGACGAACTGTTCCGTCTGTACGATACTTTCGGCTTCCCCTACGATCTGGCCCGGGAGATCGCCGAGGAACGCGGATTCGACGTCGATGACGCCGGCTTTCGCGCCGAGCTCGAGAGGCAGCGCACCCGCGCCCGGGCAAGCTGGAAGGGTGGGGAGGCCCAAGTGCGCCCGATCCACCGTGCCCTCGCGGACAGCCGGCCCGGGACCGAGTTCACCGGCTACGGCCGGATTTCCGAGGTTGCCGGGAGGGTCCTGGCACTGGTTCGCTCCGATGAGGAGGTCGAGGTGCTGCGGGAAGGCGAGGAGGGGGAAGCGGTCCTCGACCGGAGCCCCTTCTACGCCGAAGCCGGCGGACAGGTTGGAGACCGGGGAGTCATCGAGAACGAGTTGGTTCGCGCCGAAGTCCTCGACACCTTCAGTCCGGTGGGAGGACTGCGGCTGCACCGCGTCAGGGTGCTGCATGGCGAGCTTCGCCGCGGCGACTCCGTCTCCTCGTCGGTCGATGTCGACCGGAGGCTCCACACCATGCGGAATCACACCGCCACCCACCTGTTCCACGCCGCGTTGCGCGAGAACCTCGGCGACCATGTAAAACAGGCGGGATCGCTGGTGGCCCCGGATCGCTTCCGGTTCGACTTCACGCACTACAAGCCCCTGTCGAGTTGGGAAATTCAACAGATCGAGGAACGGGTCAACCAGAAGATACGAGAGAACATCCCCCTCGCGGTCCGCGTGGAGAATCTGGACGACGCCGTCGGCGCCGGCGCGGTGGCCCTGTTCGGAGAGAAGTACGAGGATCGGGTGCGGGTCGTGTCGGTTCCGGGCTATAGTATGGAGTTATGCGGGGGAACCCATGTGGACCGCACCGGCGACATTTCCCTGTTCAAGATCGTCTCGGAAAGCGGCATATCGGCGGGTGTGCGACGGGTCGAGGCGATCACCGGCGCAGCCGCGGTCGAGCGCTTCCTTCGGGACGAGCGGACGCTCCGGGAACTGGCCGAACGTCTCCACGTGCGGCGGGACCAGGTCGGCCCGGCTGTCGAACGGATGGCCGAAGAACTCCGCGAAGCCTCCCGCCAGGTCGAACGGCTTCAGCTACAGCTGGCCTTTCGGGACAGCGTCGACGCCGCCGAGGCGGCCCGCCGGATTGGAGGGGTGAGGGTCTTGGCCCGCCGGGTCGAGCATCTGGATCGAAACAACCTCCGGCAGCTGGCGGATCAGATCCTGAACCGTCTCAAGTCGGGTGTGGTGGCGCTCGGCACGCCCGAAAACGGGAAGGTGAGCCTGGTGGTCATGGTGAGCGCGGATCTGTCCGACCGCCTGCGGGCCGACGAACTGATCCGCCCGATGGCCCGGCTGGTCGGAGGAGGGGGCGGCGGAAAGTCGGATATGGCCGAGGCCGGCGGCCGAAATCCGGAGAAGCTGGATGAGGCGTTGGAGGCTCTCTACGGCCTGGTTGCGGAGGCCCTGCCGTCAACCGGCGCCAAGGCCTGAGAGAAAGGATCGCTTGTGAGGACGATCACTCCAACTTTTGGGGCGTTCCCGGCATCATTGCCCTCAGTGTTTGTAGTGGTCCTGATTCTGGCACTGCTCTGCGTGGCCGAGGCCCGCGCGAATCGACTCTATTCCTACGTCGATGAGAACGGGGTCAAGGTGCTCACCAACCTGGGGGGGAGGCGCGCTCCGCTCGAGTCGGAGCAACCGCTCTCGGCTGAATCTCTCCGCTCCCGCAATTTCATTCCCCTGATCCAGAATTCGTCCCGTCGTTACGAAGTTGACGAGGACTTGGTGCGCGCCATCATCAAGGTCGAGAGCGACTTCAATCCCAACGCGGTGTCACCCAAGAACTGCAAGGGCCTCATGCAGTTGCACCCCGACACGGCGCGGCGGTTCGGGGTGTCCGATGTTTTCGATCCGGCGCAGAACATCGAGGGCGGCGTCCGGTTTCTTCAGTACCTGATGCATTCCTTTGACCGGGACCTCGATCTCGTGCTGGCCGCCTACAACGCGGGCGAGAACGCCGTCCGCCGTTTCGAGGGCATTCCGCCCTACGCGGAAACGATCGACTACGTGGCCAAGGTCAGGACCCTGTACGGCAAGGAACCGGCGCAGGAAGCGGTGCGAAGACCGAGTCGGATCCTCCGCGTGATCGGCCCGGAGGGGAACGTCCTTCTGACCAACGCCCCGGCCGGTGAGGAATTCTGGTTCGAAGCGGTCGCCGAAGCGGGACGATAACCCCTCCGAACCTTCGCCTCACACGCGGACGCGACACTCCTCGTGCGTTGAAGTATCGGGCCGGGGTTTGCTCGCCGCTCGTTGTCGTCCCATGGTTGCCGTCCGTGCGCTTCGTTGAGGGCCGGACTTCGTGGAACGTGGACGCGCGGGACGATCCGCACACTCGCGGCCCCCTGTCGTATGATGGAGAGCGGCCGGGAGGGCTCCAGCCCCAAAGGAGGATGCGGATGACGGACGAGCTGAAGTCGGCGGTCGAGCTGGCGATGGAACGGATGGAGCGGGAAACGGGCGACGCTCCGCGCCGGCTGTCGGAAGAGCAGAAAAGGCGAATCGCGGAGGTCCGGGCGAAGTACGCCGCCCGAGTGGCCGAGGAGGAGATCGCCGCCCAACCCCTCTTGAGGGCGGCCGCGCAGACGGGAGACTCCTCGGCCTCCGAAGAGGCGAGCAGGCGTCTGGCCTCCGAAAGACGGCGCCTGGAGGAGAGCCGGGACCGTGAAATCGAACGGATCCGACGGGAGGAGTGAGAGCCGCGCGCGGATCCCTTTTCCACTGGAGGAACGCTCGTGAACCGTCACTGTCCGAGGGTCGCCTCGATCGTTGTTTGGCTCAGTGTTTCCCTGGGCTCGGCCGAAATCGTCGACCTGACACATCCCTTCTCTCCGGAGTCGGTCTACTGGCCCACCGCGCGGAAGTTTTCGCTTACCGTCGAAGCCAGGGGCTTCACGGAGGCGGGGTACTACTATGCGGCGAACTCCTTCTCGGCTGCGGAACACGGCGGCACCCACATCGACGCCCCCATCCACTTCGCCGAGGGGATGCCCTCCGTCGACGAAATCGATCTCGAACGACTGGTCGCACCCGGTGTTCTCGTCGACGTCTCGACCAAGGTCGGCGAGGATGCGGATTATCGGATCGGCGTCGCCGATCTGGAGGAGTGGGAAAGCCGGCACGGCCCGATACCCGATGGACATATCCTTTTGCTTCGGACCGGGTTGGGTCGGTTCTACCCCGATCGGGACCGGTATCTCGGCACGGCCGACCGGGGCCCCGAGGCGGTGGCGCGGCTTCGTTTCCCCGGCCTGGCCCCGGAGGCCGCGCGGTGGCTGGTCACCCACCGCCGGATCGCCGCGGTCGGGATCGACACGGCCAGCATCGACTACGGCCAGTCGCGGGACTTCCCGAGCCATCGGGTCCTGTTCAAGGAGGGGATTCCCGCCTTCGAGAACGTGGCCAATCTGGAGAGACTGCCCCCCTCGGGATTCCGGATCGTCG
>CAYRCA010000116.1:0-10152 GCA_964422565.1 uncultured Acidobacteriota bacterium
CGGCGGGGGCGGGCGGGGCTTCGGCGGGGGGTGGGGGGGCGGCCTCCGCACGGACCGGGGAAGGCGCCCCGTCGGCCCAGGCCAAACGAGTCTCCATCGTGACGGTGACCTCTCCCCCGAGGCTCTGAAGCCAGGCGATCACGACGAGGATCTCCTCGTCGGTCAGACCGACGGGAGGCAGGTGTGCCGGAGGCATGCCGCCGGCGAATCCCGGTACGATGTAGGCCTCCGGATCGTAGATAGACTCGGCCAGGTATTCCAGAGCGCTCATGCCCGGAACCCGTTCGCCGGCCCGGGCGCCGATCCCAGCCAGGTCGGGATAGCGCAGGATGCCCGTCCGACCGATCGTGTGGCAGAGGAGGCAACCGCCCTTGTCCTCGGCGATCTCGCGGCCGGCCTCCACCATCTCCTCCGGGGTCAGGTCCGCCGACAGCTCAATATCCTCCGGCGGCCAAACCTCGCTCTGGGGAACCAACTGACCGACGTAGGTGTAAAAAGCGGTGGCGGCGACGGCCAAGCCAGCAACTTTGAGTCCGAGAGGTACTCTCATGTAACCTCCGGGGGCTTTCCCTCCCAGTCCTTGCGGTCCGAGAGGCTCGCCAGCCAGAAGATGAAGCCGAGCAGCCCGAAGAAGATCAGGACGGTCACGGAAACGACCTGCGTGGCGAATCCCAGAGTGGGAGTGAACGCGTCCGGGGAGTGGTCCCGGACGACGCCGTACACATGCCAGTGCTGGCGCAGGCCCGAGCGGACGTATCCCATGAGGCCCATCAGCCAGGTAAAGGTAATCGCCAGAAAGATCAGGGTGTACTGCGCCCGGGGAGGCATCTGGCCCCAGCGGATCCGGCCCACGGGCCTTGCGTTGCGCAGCAGCAGGATGTCGATCACGGCGACGGAAAACATGGCCAGCAGAACGGCCAGGACCTGGGGAATGGAGAGGCGAATCCGGACCGCCGCCTCGACGAAGTAGCCGTACACGCCGAGGAAGATCACGAAGCCCGACGCCGCGGCGAAGATCAGGAACTGGAGGGAGTTGCCCAGCTTCGCCCAGGAAACCGTGGGGATCTTGCCGGAGCGGCGATACAGGAGGAAGCTCACAAAGGTCGTGAGAATGAGGATGTTGACGGCGGTGTTCTTGGCGGACATCACCCCCAGGTAGCCCAGCGCCGGATGAAAGGAGCCTCGCATGGCCCGCACCTCTTCGACGGTGGCGATCACCGAACGGGGCGTGGCCCAGACGATGAAACAGACGGCGATGATCGCCAGCAGCCACTTGATGTACCGCCGGAACCGTTCCGCCCCCTCGATCCGTCCCATACCCAGCCAGAGGTAATAATTGGCCCCCAGGAAAAGGTTGCCGATCAGGACCGCCTGGATAATGAACAGCCAGGAGAAGGCGCCGCCCATCATGACCAGTCCCATGGCTTGGCTGAACTCGTAGATTTCGCTGGCCAGCCAATAGCCCGCGAAGGGCAGGGGCAGAAACGCCGCGATGGCCACGAAGTTGCCCACATAGCCCATCCAGTCGTAATGGGCCCGCTCCTCATCGGTCCTCGCCTGGAGAAACTTGTAGGCCGCGTAGGCGGCCGCCACGGAACCGCCGAAGGCCACATTGGCGATGAGGCGGTGGATGTTGATGGGCATCCAGGTGGGGTTGGTCACCGCCTCCCAGGTGCTCAGAACGGCGCCGGTTTCCGAGATCCCCGCCGGCGAGGTCATGAAAGTCAGCCAGGCGTTGGCGATGAACATGATGGCGGTGCCCGCCAGATTCAGGCCCACCCCCAGGGCCAGATGCACCCTCGGCGAAAACTTGCCCCACCCGTAGTAGTAGGTGTACAGGAAGCCCGCCTCCGCAAAGAAGAGCAACACATAGGGGAGGAAGGTCGGGGAGAACACGTGCATCAGATAGTTCGTGAGGCGCGGATACAGGAGGATGAGAAAGAAGGTGAGGAAGGCGCCGAAGGCGGCCGTAAAGGAGAAGGCGGCCACCAGGAGCCTGGTGAACTCATAGGCCAACTTGTCGTAACGACGGTCCCCCGTCCGATAGCCGATGAACTCGAGAATCAGCGCGAAGATCGGGACCGCCAGCACGAATGCTGCGAAGAGGAGATGCAGTTGAGCAACGACCCAGATGGCCACTCGACTGCCGACGATCGGGAACGCCCGGTACTCCGCCTCCTCGTAGGGCTTCTCCCGAGCCAGGCGCGCCTCCCGCTCCACCTCCTCCCGCAACGCTTCGTCCCGCGGCGTGGGTTCGATGTCGATCCGGTGGAGGGGGCTCCGGTAGGCGAGGCGTTCGTCCAGGTAGGTGGCGAGCTTGTAGGTCAAAAAGGGAAGGGCGGCAACCGCGATCAGGATGAAAAGCTTCGTGCGTCTCACCTGCTTCCTTCCCCTCCGTTCCCCCTGTCGGCGTCGGCCCGGCGTCCCCCCGACGAGTTCCGGCCGCAATGGAGCCGGACAGCCATCCGTTCAGAGGAGGGACACTCCGCTGGCGCGGCCCGCGGGGTTCTTCTCGCCACTCGTCCGACGAGCCGATCAGGATTCCATCCGCGGCAACAGGTCACGGGGACCCTTCATGTCGGTGTGGAGTCCCGGGGAGGCATCGACGACTCTCGTCGCGGGTCGCCGGGCATGATCTCCGAGCCGCCTCGTAAGAGATGGGGGACATCTCGTCAGTTCTTGAAACGTCAAAGGAGCTTCTGTAGCCCATTTAGGGACAAATACTAGTCGGCCCACCTCAACGGAGGGCCAAAAATCACTTAGTTGACGGTACTTTCTAAAAGAGACCTTGGTCTTTTGTGACCAAAGGATAGCGGTCGTCAATGGCACTGTCAAGAGGATTTGGAGCAGGATTTGGAGCCAGGCGCAACCCTTCAGTGGAGGGGCGGTCCACGAAGGGCCACGAACGAACACCCGGGGTTCATGAATCCACGTAGGGTCACCCGAGGGCGCCAAGGGGGTTTCCGACGGCTCCCCCGGTGTATAATCCCCGCTCGCCCGGTTCTCGCTTGCTTCCGGGTCCGCCGAGACCTGTCGCGGAGCGGCCCGACACCGCGACGACGACCCTCCGCGGGCGAACTCACCCAGTCCGTCGAGGAGGCCGGGAAATGGGGGACCCCGGCGCAACGGGGCGGTGGCCCACCGACAAAGCGGAAGGTGGGCGGAGGCGGCCCCCGGATTCCGGCGCGAAGGTTGAGCCGCGAGATGAGGTGGATGAAACGCAACTACCTGAGAGATCTGTACGACTGGGTGGTCGGATTCGCCGAGAAACCCTACGGCGCTTGGGCGCTTTTCCTGGTGGCGTTCTCCGAGTCCTCCTTCTTTCCCATCCCGCCCGACGTGCTGCTGATCGCCCTGGCGATCGGACAACCGAGCCGGGCCTTCTGGTTCGCCGCCGTCAGCACGCTCGGTTCCGTCGCCGGGGCGGCCGTCGGCTACCTGCTGGGGCTGGAGTTCTACGATCTGGTCGGCCGGCGAATCATCGAATTCTACTCGGCCGGGGAACGGTACGAGCAGGTGCGCGTGCTGTACCAGCGCTGGGACGCGGTCGCGGTCGCCATCGCCGGGTTCACCCCGATTCCCTTCAAGGTATTCACCATCGCCGCGGGCGCCTTCAGGATCAACTTCCCAACCTTCATGGCCGCCTCCCTGGCGAGCCGGGGACTCCGCTTCTTCCTGGTGGGCGGCCTGATCTGGTGGCTGGGCCCCGGGATCAAGACTTTCATCGACCGATACTTCAACCTGCTGACCATCCTGTTCGCCATTCTGCTCGTCGGTGGATTTCTGATCGTGAAGTATGTTATCTAGTGGAGTCTTGGCCGTCGTTCGGAAACGGCGACGGTGGGATTCAATCGTCGGGGCGTGGCGCAGTTTGGTAGCGCGCACGGTTCGGGACCGTGAGGCCGGAGGTTCAAATCCTCTCGCCCCGACCATTCCCTTGCAGACTTTTCCGACCGCTTGCCGGGCGGACTCGTCGTCGCCGGCCGAAGGGCCGGCCGGTCCACCCGCGGTTCCAAAGCGCTATGGAGGCACGGCGAGTCATCCTGAAGGGACGGGTTCAAGGGGTGGGCTTCCGCTACTTCGTTTACCGGGAGGCGCAGCGCTTTCCGGTCGCCGGGTGGGTGCGCAATCTCGACAACGGAGACGTCGAGGTCCACGCCGAGGCGGACTCGGAGATCCTGCGGCGGTTTCTGGACCGGGTTGGGAAAGGCCCGCCCATGGCGTTTGTGACGGAATGCCGGGCCACTCCGGTCGAGCCGAAACACCATGCCGACTTTACCATCCGGGGGTGATCCATCATGGACGAGCTGAAGCGGAAGATCCGAGAGGTTCCCGATTTCCCGAAACCGGGAATCCTGTTCTACGACGTGACCACCTTGTTGAAGGACCCCGAAGGCCTGCGTCGGGTTATCGACATTTTCAGCGAGCGTTACCGGGACCGTGGAATTGAGAAGGTCCTGGGAATCGAGTCGAGGGGCTTCATCCTGGGGCCTGCCGTCGCCTACAACCTGGGCGCCGGCTTCGTGCCGGTCCGGAAGAAGGGCAAGTTGCCCTCCCGGACGCTGAGTGTGACGTACGACCTGGAGTATGGGACGGACACACTCGAGATCCACCGGGACGGGATATCGTCCGGGGAGAGGGTTCTGATCCTGGACGACCTGATCGCCACCGGCGGAACGGCCGCCGCGGTGGTGGAGATGGCGCGGAAATTGGAGGCCGACCTGCGGGGTCTGGCGTTTCTGGTCGAGCTGACCTTCCTCAAGGGCCGATCGAAGCTCGACTCCGAACTTGACGTCTTCGCGATCCTGAAGTATTGAGCGGCTGGGGACTTTGGGGGCTGGGGGAGGAGTGAGTGTCCATGAGCGGGGCGCACCCGGAGGGACGAAAATCGCGGCGGTTCCGAGTTCCGGGTTCCGGGTTCCGGGTTTCGGGTTTCGGGTTTCGGGTTTCGGGTTTCGGGTTTCGGGTAACGGCGTGCGGTTGTTTTGATTTTTCTTGGCGAGAGAGGAGTGAGTGGCCATGAGCGGGGCACACCCGGTTGGATGAAACCGGGTTCTGGGTTCCGGGGGCTGGGTTTTGGGGATGGAGGCGGCAGTGAGCCGGTGGCGGGCGGCAGGTGGAAGATTTTATCCTGACTTCCCGACTTCTATATGCTTTCTTGTTTCTGGGTCAGGAGGCAGGGAGTTGGCGCCGGCGGTCCGCCGGCACGAGCCGCCGCGGCAGAAGCGAAAAGGGGGAAATCAGCCCCCGCTCGCCGGATCGTCTTCGAGGCGATAGAGCAACTCCCCGGCCTTGGGGACTTTCAGGTACCCTTCGCCCAGACGCTCCCAGCCCTCCACGTCCACCGCCGCGGGATTCAGATAACCCAGGCTCAGGCGGCGACAACGCTCGGGGGCGATTCGGGTGGCGAGGGACACCCGAATCCGAGGACGTTCGACTCCCGCGACCGCGTCGTAACTCCCCAGACCGCGAAGATGGGTGCTGTGGGCCAGGATGCTCCCCGGGTAGTGACCGAACCGCTCCCACTGCTTGAGGAAATACTCGCTCACATGGTAACCCACCTCGTCGAGAAGGCGCCCGTGCGTGTAACTGATCTCGTCGATATGGGGAGCGTAGATTACGACCTCTCCCCCGTCCTCGATGACGGGCTCCAGCTTGTACATCCCCTTGGCCGCCGTCCAGATGTCGTCGTACATCTCGGGCATGATCGAGAGCACCCTCCTGACGGGCTTTCGCAGCCGGCGGATGTGGAGCCGGGAGGATAGATCCGCGGCGGCGGAAAAGGCGTCCGGCGGCGGTCCGACGAACAGACCGGCCAGGCCGCTCCCCTGGACGACCAGGCTGATGCAGGTCTTGGGCCGTTCGATAAAAGACGCCGCCCGGTCGATGACCTGCCTCACGGGCGTGTCCTTGGTCCCGATTATCTTGTAGCTGCTCACCACAGCGCCCAGCCAGTGCGTGTAGTCGATCACCTCGGGACCGCTGATGCCGGGAAAGAAGTACTTGGTGCCTCCCGAGAATCCGGCCACCTCGTGGGGAAATGTGGGGCCGCAGATGATCAAGTGATCGCACTCGAGGGCCATGCGGTTGACGGTCACGGGGAGACTCCGCAAGAGGCCCGCGTCGTGGGGAAGCCCCGCCAGGTAGGGCCCCGCGATCTCCTCAATCTCCGACCGGCCGATCGTTCCTACCTGGATGAAGGTGTCCGGATCATGCCAGCGATGATTGTGCAGGCCGACCTGGCCGAAACGGGACGTTCGCTCGTCCCGGGAGATGCCCATCAAGCTCGCCATGGCCTTGTCGTCCAGAGGCGGATGGGTTCCCAACGCCACCAGGAAGTCGAGCCGGGCCACGCGCGGGCCGAGCAACTCGTGGAGGAGACGAAAAAAGAGGGGAATCGGCGCCGTCCTCGTGCGGTCCGGGACGATGACCAGCACTCGACGGCCGTCGAGCGGCAGCCGATCGAGGCCCCGGGCCGTCGCGGCGCGGATCTCCTCCTCCGTCAACAGACGTGTGGTGTCTCCGATGCCTTCCATGTTCGTCATATCCCTCCGAATGCCTGGTATCCGCCGTCGATGGGGAGCACGACTCCGGTCACAAATTCCGACGCCGGCGAAAGCAGCCAGAGCACGGCCCCCAGCAAGTCCCGGGGGTGGCCGAAGCGGCCGGCCGGGGTGTGGTCGAGGATCGCCTGTCCCCTCGGGGTCAGCCCGCCGGTCTTCTCGTCGATCAGAAGGAAACGGTTCTGCTCCGTCAGAAAGAATCCCGGCGCGATGGCGTTGACCCGTATCCGGGGCGAGTACTGGGTGGCCATGTGAACCGCCAGCCACTGCGTGAAATTGCTCACTCCCGCCTTGGCGGCCGAGTAGGCGGCAATACGCGTCAGGGGGCGAAACGCGTTCATCGAGGAGACGTTCAGAATGAGTCCCTCGTCCTGTTCCGCCATAATCCTCCCGAACACCTGACTGGGCAAAATGGCGCCCAAGAGGTTCAACTCGAAGACGAAGCGCATCGCGTCGGGGGGAAGGTCGAAGAAGGGGGTCTCCTCCGAGGTGGTGGCCTTGGGGTGGTTGCCGCCCGCGCCGTTTATCAGGAAATCCACCGAGCCGAAGGAACTCCGAATCTCGGCGGCGGCCGACTGGATCGATTCCGGCCGCAGCACGTCGCACGGAAGCACCCGGTACTCGGATCCCGCCTCGTCCAGCCGCGGTTTCCAGATGTCGGCCCGCTCGGGGGAGATATCCAGAACGGCCACCCGGGCGCCCAACTCCGCCAGACAGCACGCGATCTCCCCGCAGAGAACGCCGGCGCCGCCGGTGACTACGGCAACCTTGTCCCGAAAGTCGTAGAAGCGGGTTAATTCTTCAGTCTTCATCACCACACCTCCGGCTTGGACCGCAACCGGGCAAACCGGCCTGCCCGGGGCGGCGCCGACGCCGAGTCACTCATCGATCGCTCTCGGGGACATCAGCCTCGGCGGCGATTCCGTCGGTTGCCGTCCGGATCCGAGGCTCGAGACGACGAATCCGCAGTGACGCCTCCGACGCGGAGGCGCTTCCGGAGTGTTCGGTCGTCACCTGACGATAGCGCGCGACGGCCCCCTCGAGGTCGCCCATGCCTTCCAGGGTCTGTCCCAGACGCATCAGGATCAGATGCTGAGGGAAGTTCTCGGAGGGCTCGTCGAGAATCCGCTCGAACTGATCGATTGCCTCGGCGCGGTTCCCCTCGCCCACCGCGTGCTGCGCCAGAGCGTTTCTGGCCAGGTTGGTGATTGGGGGGTAACGGGACTCGTGAATTACCTGCCCAAGAACCTCCCGCGAGTCGTCTGTCCGGTTCAACCGGGCCAGGCACAGCGCCTGGTAATAGCGGGCCAAAACACCGACACGCGATCCGGGATAATTCTCCGCCACTTCCCCGAAGGCGGCGAGGGAGTTCTCGTATCGTTCCGATTCGCTCTCGAACTCGTACTTGGTCGAGCGGAGGTCCATCTCCAACGCCTCGGCGTCCTCATCGCTCAACGGCGCGTGGAACATGGCCATCGCGTCGGCAAAGGCCGCCTGCATCGCCTCGGCGCGGGATGACGAGTATGCCTGCCAGGCGACGAAAACCACCACGGAAACCACCACCAAGCCGGCCGCGGCGACGAGGTAGTTAAGATTCTCGACCGCCCAGTGCGACGTCTCCGTAAGAGTCTTGCGGATCGCGTCCTCCCGGACGATCTCTTTTCGCGTCAGTTTCTTGGCTGCCAAGGGGCCTTTCTCCTTACTCTACCCCGGGGGAGCAGTTGCCGCCGGATCGCCCTCGCCCCCCGCATGTGCGCACTCTGAGGTCTGGAAGTGCGCCTGGCAGGACTCGAACCTGCGGCACAGGGGTTAGGAACCCCTTGCTCTATCCACCTGAGCTACAGGCGCATTTCGAAGCCTCCAAGTGTAGCAGAACAGTCAACGCGGAATCCAACCGCCCGGAGTCAGTTTAAGCGAGGAGAGAGAACCGCCGTTGACCGCCGCCCGCCGGCCGCCGATTCGGGGATAATAGGAGAGATGCCCCACGCCCCTTACGCGATGAGAGACCGCGACACGGAGGGAAGACGGTTCCCGGAACCGCCTCATCCGTACCGGTCGGAGTTTCAGCGGGATCGCGACCGCGTCATTCACACCAAGGCTTTTCGGCGCCTCGAGAATAAGACCCAGGTCTTCGCACCCGACTACTCCGATCATTTCCGCAACCGCCTCACCCATACGATCGAGGTCGCCCAGATCGCCCGTACCATCGCCGAGGCGCTGGGCCTTAACGCCGATCTCGCGGAGGTTCTGGCGCTGAGCCACGACATCGGTCACCCGCCCTACAGCCACGTGGGTGAAAAGGTGCTGGACCGCTTGATGCGGCGGCGGGGAGGCGGCTTCGAACACAACCTGCACGCGTTGCGAATCGTCGAGGACTTCGAGGAAAAGTACGCCTCCTTTCGGGGACTCAACCTGACCTTCGAAGTCCGGGAGGGGATCGTCAAACACAGTCGCGACTACGAGTCCGGCGCCACCGCCTATGTCGACATCAGCGGTTATCGTCTGGGGGAGAGGCCTCCGCTCGAGGCCCAGTTGATCGATCTCGCCGACGAGATCGCCTATAACGCCGCCGACCTGGACGACGGTTACGACTCGGGCCTTCTCTCGGTGGATCGGTTGACCTCGGACCTGACCCTGTTCAAGGTCCTGTGGTCTCAGGTCTCGGACCGGTATCCGGCCGCCGAGGAAAAGCGGAAGGTCGGTGAGGTCATTCGGCGGGTGATCGATGAACTTGTGACCAGTCTGATTCGCGAGACTTCGAGGGTGGTGAGGGCGGAGGGAATTCGCGGTGTGGAGGGGGTCCGCCGGGCGTCCCGCCGACTGGTCCGGTTCGACGCGGAGTTCGGCGCGCTCAATCTCGAGATCAAGGAGTTCCTTCGATTCCACCTATACGACCACGAGGTCCTGCGCAGGGCGCGGGAGGACGCCCAGCGTCAACTCGAGGATCTGTTTCATTTCTACCTCGAGTTTCCCGAGCGGCTCCCCGCCGGTCACCGGACGCGTGTGGACGAACAGGGCCTTTCCCGAGTCGTGTGCGATTACGTGGCCGGAATGACGGACCTCTTTGCCCGAGGCAAACATAATCAAATATTTAGTTTAGAGGGAGTCCACAGCCCTTTCGGGCAACGCGGCTCAGCTTGACAACCCCCGGACCCCCACGGTACATTGACTAGCTTTTTTGGGGCCTGGAGACACGGAGGCTTCGGATCGGCCCCGGAGAATGGGCTAAAGATGATCGTTGGCTTACGGGCATTGAGACTCAAGGATGAGCCGCTCGACATGGATGCGCACTTCACGGAGGCGCAACTGAGGTTGACCGGCCCCCTGCTTCGACTGGGTGATCCAGTCAAGGCGCGGCTTCTCGTGCGCGTCAGTGGAGACCGCGCCCAGGTCAGAGGCAGTCTCCAGGGAGCGATCTCCGTAACCTGCTGCCGGTGTGCCAAGCCCTTTCCCCAGACGGTGGAAAAGGAATTCTCGGTGGACTACTGGCCGGATCCGGAAGTGGGGGAGAACGAGGAGCTCGAGTTGGCCTACGAGGATCTGGATGTGGGGTTCTATCGAAACGACGAGCTGGACCTGAGTGCCGTCT
>CAYRCA010000117.1:0-7834 GCA_964422565.1 uncultured Acidobacteriota bacterium
GCACCAGTCCCTCATTCCGCGCACCGATTGGGGCGCCGTCCGGTCCCTCGCCGATCTCCGGGCCCAGGACCGAGTAGTGCTCGGTCAGGGAATTGTCTCCCTTGACCTGGAATCGGGGCGGGCTGAAACGGCAAAGGCTGTGAAAGAAGACGGCCTCTTCCACAGCCGGGACCAGGGCGTGTCCGATTCCGCCCAGAAGCGCGTGGTAGGGCCAGATGATCCAGTCGTAGCGAGCGCTCCTTTTCAGGGATCGGGCGTAGTGCTCGAGGTGCCGCTGGACGCGATCGGGATCCAGTCCGAGGGCGGCGCAGACCTCCGGGTTCGCCGTCCATTCTCCACTCCGGACGGCTTCCTCGGAGATGGGCGTGTGGGCTGGTGGGTGTTCCCCGCCGCTGTTGACGAGGAAGGCCGGATGAAATATCTGGAAGGGATGGTGGGTGTCCAGTGTGGGGCAGATCGTGGTGAGGGCGTCCAGGTTGCGGTAGATGAACCGGCACAGACGGCGGTTGTCCTCGACTGCCCCCCGACCGTCTCGCCCGGCGACGAAGAGTTCGAAATCGGGAATGCAGAATGTGTTCTGCACGTCCACCAGCATCAGGCAGCACCGCACTTGGTCCCTTGCGGCGGGACCAACCCCATGCTCGCGTCTCCAGCGGGTCGACTCACCGGCGATCCTGGAGTAATCGACCCGCCATATCCGGCCCACCGAGTCGGGATCGAAGTGGGGAGGGATCGGCAGTTCCTTTCGTGCCATAATGAATCGCCCTTAATGAACGTCCGGAGTTCCCGATCATATCGGACCGCCCCTGGATGGTGGATCCTGGTTGTGGGGCTTCTCGATCCGACCGGTCTCCAGGCGACGAGCCGCGAGGCCCGGTGCCTCGACGAGAAGACTACCAGTTCGGCGGCGGAAGTTCACCCGCCGGAGGAGATACCTCGCCTTCAGGAAACCGTGGTGGTGACGGCGTCTCGGTCGGCCGAGACGATTGAGGATTCGGTATCCCACGTGAGCGTAGTTTCCCGTCGGGACTTGGACGAGGCCGCATCTCCGGTGCTGGACGGCCTTCTCCGGCAGGTGCCGGGTTTCAGCCTGTTCCGTCGGTCCTCCAGTCTCACCTCCCATCCCACGACCCAGGGGGTCTCCCTTCGGGGAATCGGCCCCAGCGGCGCCGGCCGCTCCTTGGTTCTAGTGGACGGAGTGCCCGCCAACGACCCCTTCGGGGGCTGGGTGTACTGGAATCGACTGCCGCGGTCGGCCCTGGAGCGGGTGGAGGTGGCTCGGGGGGCTAACAGCCAACTGTACGGCAGTTCGGCCCTGGGGGGGACCGTTCAGCTCATCACGATCCAGCCGGAGTCGCGCCGGCTGCGGTTTTCGGGCCTTCTGGGGAGTCACGCGACGCGGGACGTTGAACTGCTGTACGGGGACCGCCGCGGCGACTGGCGCTTTCTGGCGGCGGGCCGCCTTTTCGACACCGGCGGGTTTCACCTGCTGAGGCCCGCCGACCGCGGGAGTGTGGACGAACCGGTTCGTTCCGATATGGCCGCGTTCTTCGGCAAGCTCTCCCACCGGGCTTTTCAGGCGGGCCTGAGTCTTTACTCCGAGAATCGGGGAAACGGGACGCGTCTGCAGACGAACAGCTCCGACCTGTATCAGCTCGACCTGGGTCTGACCGGTGATCGGTGGCGGACGGGCCTGTATTTTCAGGGGGGCGTGTTGAGAAGCCGCTTTTCCCGCGTGTTGGAGGGCCGATCCGCCGAGGTTCTCACCGCCGACCAGAGGTTCGAGTCCGACGCCCTGGGGGCTTCCGCCGTGTTCAGTCCGACGGAGGACACGCTGCTCGGCACGGACTGGCGGGTGGTCCGATGGGACGGTCGGGACCAGAACCTCTGGGGGGTGTTCCTGCAGCGGAAACGGAGGCTTCACCCCAGGCTCGACATCCAGGCGGGAGCCCGCTTGGATCTGTGGGAAAATCGGAGTGCGCGGTGGTCCCTGAACCCCAAGGCGGGGTTTCTGCTGCGGGCGTCGGATCGACTCGCGATGAGGGGTTCGGCCTATCGCGGCTTCAGAGCGCCGACCCTGAACGAGCTGTATCGCCCCTTCCGCGTGGGGAATGTTCTGACCGAGGCGAACCCGGATCTGGGCGCCGAGTCGCTGTGGGGCGCCGAGGGTGGGGTCGACTTCCATCCCGCTCACTTCGTCCTGTTTCGCGTCAACACCTTCTGGAATCGCCTGCGGGACCCGGTGGGCAACGTGACGGTGGCTGTCTCGGAGGGGGAGATCCTGCGCCAGAGAAGGAACATCGGGTCGGTCCGGGTCCGGGGGATCGAGTTCGACGGGGTTCTCTTCATCGATCGGAGGTGGCGCCTGGACCTGGCCTACCTTCTGTCCGACTCCGAGGTGGCGGATTCGGGCTTCCGACTGCCCCAGGTGCCCATGCACCAGGTCTCCGCCGGGATCCGGCGCACGGGCCGAGTCACCGCGTCGCTCCGCGTCCGATTGACGGCCTCCCAGTTCGACGACGACCTCAACGAACTGCGGATGGGTGGTTTCGCCGTGGTCGACCTGTCCGTCGGGCGCCCCCTTTCAGAGCATCTGGAGATGTTCGCCGCAGTGGAGAACCTGCTCGACAATCGCTATCCCACCGCTCTGACGCCGGAGGCGCGGCTGGGGGAACCGCGGACGGTCTTTGGAGGATTGAGGGTGAACTGGGGGCGTTGACGCTGCCCTAAGAGCTAACGCGGAACTCTGAACGCGGAACCTCCATCCCTAACCCTCAGCCCTCAACCCGTTCGCAGATCCAGGCAACGACGATGGCGGCCAGCAGCGCCTCCCCTAGTCCCCAGATTGCGCTCACAACAAGAACCCGGACCGGAAAGAGGCCGAGGGCGCCAAGCCACACAATGGGGTACAGGAAGACGGTAAACCAGAGGAAGAGGGTGGCCGTCAGGAATCGGCGGGTACGCCCCCGGGTCAGATTCGTGTAGAGAAAGGCGACGAACATTCCGAGGAGGAAGGTAGCGACGAGAAACGCCAACCCTCCCCCGAGAGACAACCCGGTCAGACCGAGTTCGAACAGAATGTCGTCCCAGTCGGGACCCAGGACCAAGCGGTTGAGAATGGCCTCTCCCAGGATCAGGATCAGGCCGGCGGCCGCACCAGCCGTCAAAATTCTTCGCGTCATTCCGGTCCTTCCCCGTCTTCCCGTGTCGGCCCGATCAGCTTCCCATCGTGCCGGCTAGCGCCGAGTCACGGAAAACCGGTCGCCTTCCGAACTCCGCCTTGCCCGGGCCCGGAGGGATCGTGGCGACCTACTCCGCGGCGAATCCGGGTCGCGCGGCTTCGCAGACGCTCGGCTTCCGAAGTTCGGTCCGTGCGGCGGTAGACGGCCGCCAGATTCTCAAGACAGGCGGCCGCTTCCAAGCTCTCCCCTCCAAATTGCCGCTCAGCCTGGGAAAGGGCCCCTTCGAAGAGGGACGCGGCCTCGGCAAAGCGTCTCAGGTCGAGCAGAAGCAAGCCTAGGTTGTTCATCGAGAGGATGCGGGCGTCGTCGGTCGGATCGAGCTCCGTCTCGGCCGCCGACAGGGCTTGACGATAGAGGCGCTCGGCATCCAGATTGGAGCCCGTCATCTCCTGGAACAGGTCGCCCAACTGGTTCAGCTTGCGGACCCGTCCGCCTGAATCGGGCTCGATCCGGGGGAGGAGGTCCTCTATGTCGCGCAGGGTCGCCTCGATCCGGTCATATCGTCTCTCCCGGACAGTCTGGGAAATCCGTTCGAGCTCCCGTCGCCAGGTCGCCTCCACGATCCAGCGGCTCCGCGGAAACAACGGACGCGTCACCGATCCCACCATCTTCTGAATCCGGTCCCAGAAAGGCATGCCGATTCAAATCTTAATCCGATCGGATTGTCGGATGCCACACGCGTGAAGATTCACAACCCAGCACGCAGCGTGGGAAGAGGCCTTCGTGTCGCTTCGCGCCTCTTTTGTGAACGACCCCGCCGTTCTTGAAGGGCAGGTCGCGTTTCTGATAGGGTGCTGCGACAGGGCTGGGGCCGGGCGGGTTCTTCTGAATGCGAGGGAACGGGGACCGATGCCGCAACGACGGAGGCTGCTGCGACTCGCCATACCGTGCTGGGAAACGGGACGGATCGATTCGGGTTTCGGTGTCAAGGTCGGCGGGCTGGGCGCCGTCATGGAGGAATTGCCCGAGGAGCTCGTTCGGGCCGCCGCCCGTTTGGGATTTGCCCTCGAAGTCGAGATTCTCACCCCTTGTTTTGGGCATTACGATCGCGGCCGATTGGAAAGAAGCTCCCTCACCGTACCGGCCACTCTCGACGCCCACACCTTCGCTTTTGAGGTCTTTCGACGAAGGCTCGACGCCGACCTGTCGATGGTCTATTTCTGGGACGAGACGCAGCTGAGCTGGACGCACGGCAAGGCGATCTACCCCGACGATCCGGAGATGGCCCTTAAGCTTTTTTCGTCCGTCTCCCAGGCCATGGCCGGCTACATCAGGCAGGGCCGCTTCCACACCGTTCATCTCCAGGACTTTCATGTCGCTCTCATCCCCTTCTACCTGGGCGACGATTTCCTGCGCGAAGTGCCGCATCACTTCACCATTCACAACGCCTCCTACCAGGGCGCATACCGCGCCTCCGGACGGGGCTACGAGTTGTTGTACCGGATCAACCTCCCCGGCGAGCGACTCTTCCACAAGTACTTCGACTTCTTCGACCACCTGAACCTCATGAAGGGGGCCATGATCAAGGTCCATGAGACCGGGGGGAAGGTCACCACGGTCAGTGGGGACCTCGATGGGACGTGGGGCTACGCCGCCGAATTGCGGGAGAACCACGCCGGCCTTCTCCGGAAGGCCCAGGCCCAGAAGCCATGGGCGCCGGTCGGTGAGGTCTTCGTACCCAATCGTTACCTGGATGTCTTCGAACACATCCCGGTCGCCGGTGTCACCAACGGCCTGAGCGAGAGGAACTGGCCTCGGAACCTGCCCGAACTGAAGGCGGCCCACCTTCGCGCCGTCCAGAAGCAGCTGCCGTCGGGGGAAACCCTCTTTCGACATCCGGAGGTTCAAAGGGAGATGTTGAGGCGCGATCATAGTTTCGATACCGAGCGTCTCGACGTGAAACTGGAGTTGAAGCGGCTGCTTCACCTGGAGGTTTTTGGCGAGGAGCCGAACGACGGGTGCATCCTTCTCACGGCGGTGGGTCGTCTGGTCGAGCAGAAGAACTTCGGATTGGTGGCCGATCTCGTCGAGCGGATTCTGGGATACGACCCCGGGCTAAAACTCGCGATTCTGGCCTCGGCGCCCGACGGCGACGGGGAGGGGAAGCGGACCGAGGCCGCCTTTCTTCGTCTGTCGCGAGAGCATCCGAGTCGATTCTTCTTCAGTCGTGACTTCAACCCGCCCTTGGCGAAGCTCATCCTGGCGAGCGGGGACTTCAGCCTCATCCCGTCCCGTTTCGAGCCCTGTGGATTGGTCGACTACGAGGCGTCGCTGCTGGGCAACGTTGTGATCGGCCACAAGATCGGCGGCTTGGCCAAGGTCGAGCACTGCGCCTATCTGTACGAGTGGCTCGACTTGGCCGACCGGGCGGGTGAGTCGGAGGCCTTCTTCTCCCGCATTTGCGCCGCCGTCGACACTTACCGGCGGCGTCCCGAGGAGCACCAGGAACTGGTGCGGTCGGCCATGGCCGTGGACGCCGGATGGGCCCGTTCGGCCGAACGGTATATTCGCCTCTACCATTATGGATTGCTCCTGCGCGAGTGGGACAGGGTGCGGGCCAGGCTGCTCGGCGTCGTCGACACCTTCGCCGGACGGTTGGTGGAGAAGGAACCGCTCTTCGAGCGCCTCTTCTTCCCCTTTCGCGGCGACCTTCTGGACCAGCGGCTCGCCCGGGCTCTCAAGTCCCCGCGGGTCGAGGTCGGAGCCGGACCCGAGTCTTCCGCTCCTCGCCGGGGCGCGCGGCCGAACAGGCGAGAGGGCCCCCCGACTCCCCGTTCCCGCGGGGACCCGGCGAATCGGGGTCGGTGAGCGTATTCGGTGAATCGGGAGGATGGGGAGTTCGGCACGATCGGAAGAGGCAGCGCGACGACGAGGTTCTTCTTCCCCCCTCCCGACCCTCCTTACCTTCCTGATCCCCCTCAAGCCCCCGTTCCCTCCACTCGGGTGGACTCGATCGTGATGGCTCAGTCGGCCTCGCCCGAACCCTCCTCGTCGGCGGAGGGATAGCAGCCCAGGAAGCGATAGAGCAGAGACTTCTCCCGCACTCGCTCCAGAACCCCGGTAACCCGGTGATCCTGGTCGGAGCCGAAGAAGTCGAGAAAGAAGACATAGTTGCCCGGATCGGTTCGGTTGGGCATCGACTCGATCCGCGTCAGGTTGATTCCGATGTCGGCGAATTCCTTGAGGATCTTGAAGAGCGCCCCCGCCTTGTGCTCCGCCACGAAGATGATGGAGCACTTGTTGCCGGGGACGTCGGCTCCCTCCCGAGACAGGATGAGGAACCGGGTGATGTTCCCCGGATGGTCCTCGATCCCCTCGGCCACGACGCGCAGATGGTAGTACTCGGCGCAGTAGTTGCCCGCTATGGCGCCCGAAGCCTCGGGGCGTTGCTGGACCAGCATTTTGGCCGCCGCCGCCACGTCGTGGTAGGGGCGGCCCTCGAGTCGGTTCCTTTGCAGGTAGTCCTGGCACTGGGAGAGGGCTTGGCGGTGCGAGTACACCACACGCAGTTCGTTCGGGTCGGTGTCGGGGAGCGTCAGCAGGGAGTAGCGAATCGGCAGCTTGATTTCCCCGATGATTTGGAGGCTGGTCCGGGCGAGGCACTCATTGACGTCGGTGACGGTGCCCCCGAGGGTACTCTCCA
This sequence comes from uncultured Acidobacteriota bacterium, assembly GCA_964422565.1. Taxonomy (GTDB): domain Bacteria; phylum Acidobacteriota; class UBA6911; order RPQK01; family JAPXNP01; genus CAYRCA01. The sequence goes on from CAYRCA010000117.1 coordinate 6,886, forward strand.
CGGGAACGACACCGTAGTGAAGAAGACCGCTCTCCACTCCCTCAAAAATCTCATCGAAACGGCCGCAGGAAATACCGACCAGATTGGGGTTGAACCGACGCGCCGCGACTTCGCTGTAAGAACCATGCTCTCCCTGAAATCCCAGAAGAGCCACGTCCTCCTGTTGTAGACGTTTGCTCTCGCCGATGATCTCCACGAAGAGTTTCTTGCAGAAATCGGGCTCGATCAGCCCTTGGGAGTGGCGTTGGATGTACTCGATGACCTCGTTCTCCCGCCGCGGATCCGCCACCCCCATTTTGAACTTCTTGGTCCGCAGGGCGAACTCCATGCGGCTGTTCAGCAGCTTGAGTATCTCGAAGTCAATCGTGTTGATCTTCTTTCGGATTTCGTCAAGCGTCATTCGCGTATACCTCGTCGGGGGCGTAGGGGCGTAAAGAATTCAATTAGAAATGAGCCGGGCCGCCAATTTCAAGCCCGCTTGGCTAGTGGCTAGTGGTTCGTGATCGATCGCCGTACCGTGCGCGGCGGCCTTTGGGTGCTGTAAACCCGGGACGGGAGACGGAGCTTGGGTAAAATGGTCGCGTAGGATCGGCTTCGGCAGCGCAGGTTGCCGCCTGCTGCCTGCCGACCGCTGACCAATGGTTTCACGGAGGTCGAACCGACATGATGGCTTGGATGATTGCCCTGACCCTTTTCCTGCCGCCGACGGGCGAGTGGTTGAGAGCATCCGAAGTGTCCGACAACGACGACCCATTCCTTTGGCTCGAGGAGATCGACGATGAGCGGGCCCTCGACTGGGTGCGGGAATGGAACCGGAAGACCGTCCAGGAACTGGAGGCGGTGCCGGAGTTTCGGGAGGTTTTCGACCGCAGCCTCGCGATCCTGAATTCCCGGGAACGGATCGCCGTTCCGAATCTCCAGGGGGATCGCGTCTACAACTTCTGGCAGG
>CAYRCA010000117.1:7844-10136 GCA_964422565.1 uncultured Acidobacteriota bacterium
GACGCCGAGCAAGTGAGAGGCGTCTGGCGAAGGACGACGCTGGACAGCTTTCTGACGGCGGAACCGGACTGGGAGGTCCTGCTCGATCTGGACGAACTGGCCCGGTCCGAGGAGGAGAACTGGGTCTACAAGGGAGCGACCTGCCTTTTGCCCGACCACCGCCGCTGCATGATCCATTTGTCCAGGGGAGGAGGGGACGCCGTGGTTCTGCGCGAGTTCGACACCGCGGCCGGGGCGTTCGTGGAGGGAGGCTTCGAACTGCCCGAGGCGAAATCCGCGGTCAGCTGGCGGGACGGCGATTCACTCTGGATCGGCACCGACTTCGGGGAGGGGACCCTGACCGATTCGGGGTATCCGCGGATGGCCCGGCTGTGGCGGCGCGGGACGGATCTCGATGAGGCCGAGACCGTCTTTGAGACGGGAGTGGAGGATATGATCGCCGCGGCTCTGAGCGTTCACAACCCCGAGGGACGCTACGATCTGGTTGTGCGCCGGCCCGCCTTTTTTCAGAGCGAGCACTTCTTGATGCTCGACGGCCGTCGGGTCAAACTCGATCTCCCGCCGGACGCCCGATTGCACGGCATTTTCCGGGATCGCCTGCTGGTGTCCCCGCGTTCGGACTGGGATGTCGGCACCCGCGTTTATCCCCAGGGGGCTCTGCTGGCCGTCGACCTCAACCGCCTCCTGCAGGGCGGGCGCGATTTCGACCTCCTCTTCGAACCGGAAGAGAGGGTTTCGCTGGGACAGGTGGCGACCACCCGGGACCGGGTTCTGATCGCGACTTTGGACAACGTGCGCGGGCACCTGTACGAGCTGGCTATGACGGAGGACGGCTGGGCCAGGACAAGGGTCGACCTGCCGGACCTCGGCACGGTGAGTATCACGAGCGCGGGGCGGGACTCCGACCGGTACTTCGCCACCTACACCGACTTTCTCACGCCCTCGGTCCTCTACCTCGTCGACGGGGGTCGGGCCCGCGAGGTGAAACGCCTCCCCGAGTTCTTCGACGCCTCGGGGATGGAAGCCCGTCAGTACGAGGCCGTTTCACGGGACGGAACGCGGGTCCCCTATTTTCTCGTCGGGCCGAGGGACCTCGATCCGGACGGGACCCATCCCACTTTGCTGTACGGCTACGGTGGCTTCGAGATCCCCATGCGGCCGGGCTACGCCTCCACCGTCGGCGCGGCCTGGCTCGAGCGGGGCGGCGTGTACGTGGTGGCCAACATCCGGGGCGGGGGCGAGTTCGGCGCCCGGTGGCATCAGGCGGCGCTGAAAAAGAATCGGCACCTGGCCTTCGATGACTTCATCGCCGTGGCCGAGGATTTGATCCGCCGGGACATCACTTCTCCTCGCCGTCTGGGGATCATGGGTGGAAGCAACGGCGGACTGCTCGTCGGAGCCGCCTTCACCCGGCGGCCCGAACTGTTCAACGCGGTGGTCTGCCAGGTCCCGCTCCTCGACATGAGGCGCTACAACCGGCTGCTGGCGGGGGCGAGCTGGATGGCCGAGTACGGCGATCCCGACGATCCCGAGATGTGGGAGTACATCCGCACCTACTCCCCGTATCACAACATCGAGTCGGGTCGGGACTATCCCCGGGTTCTCTTCACGACCTCCACCCGGGACGACCGGGTGCACCCCGGCCACGCACGCAAGATGGTGGCGCGCATGGCCGAGTTGGGTTATCCGGTGTACTACTACGAGAACATCGAGGGCGGCCACGGAGGGGCGGCCAACAACGAGCAGCGGGCCTACGTGACCGGGTTGGTCTACGCTTATCTCTGGAAGACGCTCAGGTGAGTGCGGAGACGGCAAACGGAACGGAGCGGTGAGCAGGCAGAGGGTTCGGCGGGGGACCCGCCGCCGTGGTTGCCCCTGCGACCGCCCGTCTCATGAAATCAAACGCCGCCCGGTTACTCGTTAGGTTCTTCCGCTCCCCGCCGCCCGTTGCGCTACGCCCGATCATGGCGGCTTACTCGACTGAACGGACGAAGGAACCGATCCCGTCGGCCTCCAGAAGCTTTTGCACGCGCCTCGCCTCGGCTTGGGAGGGGAACGGCCCGACCAGAATCCGGACCAGGCCGTCGGCCGAAGCCGAGTCGAGGCGGACCGGGTGCCCGCGGGCCTCGAGGTTCCGAAGTCGGGCGCGGGCGGCATCCTCGTGCCGAAAGGCTCCGGCCTGCAGAACAACCCCCCCCCGGCCGGCGACCGGTCGGGGCGGCCGGGGGGGGGTTGTTCTCGTGCCGAAAGGCTCCGGCCTGCAGAACAACCCCCCCCCGGCCGGCGACCGGT
>CAYRCA010000118.1:0-7159 GCA_964422565.1 uncultured Acidobacteriota bacterium
CGCCGTCACCAGCGCGCCGTCCCGCACTTCGGTTCCCCCATGGAAAACGACGACCTCCCGGTCCTTCTCCGCCTCGGTTAACCCCGCGATCTCAAAACCGGTCGCATACCTGCCGGGATAGCCTCCTGACGCCACCACCACACAGACGGCCGCATCCGGTCTCCAACGGGCCGCGACGCCCGCCAGGTTCCCCTCGGCGGTCGCCAGCAGCAGATCGAGGAGATCGCCCTCCAAGCGGGGAAGGACGACCTGAGCCTCGGGATCGCCCAGACGAACGTTGTATTCCAAGACCTTGGGCCCGTTTCCGGTTAACATCAGCCCGGCGTACAGGATGCCCTGAAAGGGCTCGCCGTCGGACGCCATCCCCCGCACCGTCGGCTCGATGATCTCCCGCTGGATGCGCCCGCGTAACTCGGCCGACAGCAGAGAGTCGGTCGAAAAGGCGCCCATGCCCCCGGTGTTGGGGCCTTGGTCACCCTCGAAAATGGCCTTGTGGTCCTGGGAGGCGACCATCGGAACGACGCGCTCGCCATCGCTGAAGACCATGAACGAGGCTTCCTCGCCGGAGAGGAATCGCTCGACCAGGAGTCGGTCTCCGGCCTCTCCAAAGCGACGCTCCCGCATGATGATGCGGACCGCCGCCAGCGCCTCCCCGAGGTCGCGGCAGATGATGACGCCCTTGCCGGCCGCCAGACCGTCCGCCTTGACCACGACCGGGAAGGGGAAGGCGCCCTTTCGCAGCCACTGCTCGGCGTCGTCGGGATTGTCGAAAACCTCGAAGGCGGCTGTGGGAATGCCGTGGGCGTGCAGAAACCGTTTCGCGAAGACCTTGCTGCCCTCGAGTCGCGCCGCCGCCCGGGTGGGTCCCGCGATCAAGAGGCCCCTCGCCCGAAACCGGTCGACGATCCCGGCGACGAGAGGGGCCTCCGGACCCACCACGGTAAGGTCGATTCCCTCGGTCTGTGCAAAGGAAAGCAGACCGTGGACGTCATCCGCGCGCAGGCCCATGTTCTCGCCCAGAGACGCCGTTCCCGCGTTCCCCGGAGCGCAGTAAAGCCGGTTGACCCGGGGGCTCCGTCGAAGCTTCCAGGCCAATGCGTGCTCGCGACCGCCCGAGCCGACGACGAGTACCTTCACCGCTCCGCCGGCGACTTTGTGTCGGTCTTTGTCTCGGTGGTGGAGGTCTTGTCGACTTTCTTCGAAGTCTCCTCCCCCGACCCGTTGGCGCCGCCGCCGTTGGACCCGGCGCCCTTCCGGGCATAGTCGTTGATGTACCAGCCCGAGCCCTTGAATCGGATGGACGGGGCGGACAGCAGCCGCTCGAGATCTCCACCGCAGACGGAGCAACCGGCGGGGTCGGGATCCGAGAACCGCTGAATCACTTCATGGGTCCGATTGCACTCCACGCATCGATATTCGTAAAGGGGCATGCCACCCTCCTGGCGTCAAAACCTGCTTTGGCGCTGAAATATAAGATCGGCCTCGGTCGCTGTCAAGCCGCCCGCGTCGGCGGTTATCCGCGCCGGAGAGCCCATGCTATCATCAACCTGCCGTCGCGGGGGCACCGATTCCTCCCGGACTTCCGGCAACCGACCGGGTCCGGAGCCCTTGATCCCTCCCGCAAGACCGCAGAACGGAAGCGAAGTCGAACCATGTTGAGCCGCACCTTCATCCGGGACAACCAGGAACAGGTCAAAGAGCGCCTGAGCCGCAAAGGTTACGTCTTCGACGAGCGGAAGTTTCTGGCGCTCGACGAGGGGGAGCGCGCGTTGCGGACGGAAGTGGAGGAACTCCGCGCCCTGCGCAACCGTACCAGCGACGAGATCGCCCTCCTCAAGAAATCCGGAGGGGATGCGACCGCCAGGATCAGCGAGATGCGCGAAGTCTCGGCGCGGATCAGAGTCCTGGAGGAGGAGTTGGGCGCGCGGGAGGAAGAGATCCGGGGTTTCTTGGCGACCGTACCCAACCCGCCCCACGAATCGGTTCCGGTTGGGGTCGATGAGCGGGCCAATCGCGTGGAGCGTCTCGTCGGACAGGTGCCGGAGATCGAGCGAATTCGGGATCACGTCGATCTGGGAGGCCGTTTGGGAATCCTGGATACGGAGCGCGCCTCCAAAATTGCCGGGGCGCGCTTCGCCGTCTACCTTGGGGCCGGAGCCCTTCTCGAAAGAGCCTTGACCAACTTCATGCTGGACGTCCACACTCGGGAGCATGGGTACCGGGAGGTCCTGCCGCCATTCATGGCCAACAGCGCCAGCTTCTTCGGTACCGGCAACCTGCCCAAGTTCGAGGCGGATCTCTTCAAGATCCAGGACACCGACTACTACTTGGTCCCCACCGCCGAAGTGCCGGTCACCAATCTGCACGCGCGGGAGATTCTGAAGGAGGAGTCGCTTCCCCTGTATTACACGGCCTACACCCCGTGCTTCCGAAGCGAGGCGGGCTCCTATGGAAAGGACACGCGGGGCCTGATTCGTCAACACCAGTTCAACAAGGTCGAATTGGTGAAGCTCACCACCCCCGAGACCTCGTACGAGGAGCTTGAGAAGCTCACCCTTGACGCGGAGGACATCCTGCGCCGCCTGGGGCTGCCCTACCGGGTGGTGACGCTCTCCAGCGGGGACATGGGCTTCGCCTCGGCCAAGACCTACGACGTGGAGGTATGGATCCCAAGCCAGGACGCCTTCCGGGAGATTTCCTCCTGCAGCAACTTCGAGGACTTCCAGGCGCGGCGGGCGGACATTCGCTTCAAGCCCGTCGACGGCAGGAAGACCCGTTTCGTGCATACCCTGAACGGTTCGGGGCTGGCCGTCGGCAGGACCTGGCTGGCGATCGTGGAAAACTTCCAGGAGGGGGACGGCAGCGTCGTCGTCCCGGAGGTCTTGCGCCCCTATATGAACGGACTGGATCGGATCGTGCCGAATGATCAGGTTTAACCTCGATAAGAAGGTGAAGCTGGACTTCTTCGAGCAGATCAGGGGACAGCTCCTTTCCGCCATCTACTGCGGCAAGATCAAGGAGGGAGACCGGCTGCCCTCGATCCGGGAGCTGTCCGAGGATCTGGGCGTCAACTACAAGACAATCCGCCGTGTTTATCGCCGTCTGGCCGAGGAGGACTACGTCGACCTTGTCCGGGGGAGCGGGGCATTCCTGAAGAAGCGGACCGGGCCGGACACTTACGAACAGATGCGCCGCCACGCCCTCTTCAAGCTTCTGAGCGAGGTCTCGGAGAAGGCCCGAAGCCTGGGGATCTCGACCGAGAAGTTCGCCCGCATCTTTCTGAATTACTCGACGGGCGCGAGCCTGCGCAAACTTCGCCTGGCGGTGGTGGACCACGAGGAGGAGGCGTTCATCTTCTCGCGGGAGCTGACCCTGCGCCTGGGCGCGGACGTGTCTCCGGTGGGCCTCGGCCAGGAGGAGGCGTCCCGGGAGACTCTTCAGGCCGCCGACTATCTTCTGACCACGAGCTGGCACATGGACCAGGTGCGGGAGTTGGCCAGGGAACTGCGGAAGGAGATTGTTGAGATCAAGCCGAGCCATGAGATCTACCGGGAGGTCCTGGAGGCCGCACGACACTGCGATATCGCCATCGTCATCAAGGACGAGAAGACCATGCACGCCTCCTGGGATATCTTTATGAACCTTTACCATCCCTCCACCAGCAGGAAATTCTGGATCGCGCCCATCGACCGGGAGGATCTTGTGGAGAGGATCATCCAGGAAGCCGATCTGATCTTTGTCTCCCCCATGTGCTGGGACGAAATGAGGAGGCGGACGCCGGCGGACAAGGAGCTGAAAACCTACGAAAACTTCATTTCGGAGGCGACGATCAGCCACCTCCGGGAGTTGCAGCTCCTTGCGTGAGGGCGGGCGATGAGCGGGGAGCTTCAGAGGAGGATCGCGGCGCTGCCCAAGGCGGAGCTGCACCTCCACCTGGAGGGATCGGTCACGCCGCAGCTTCTGGCCCGGCTGGCCGATCGCCATGGCGGGGATCTGTGCGGGCTGTCTCCGGCCGAGATCGAGGCCAGAATATACCGGTTCGGCGACTTCTATTCCTTTCTTCATGCGTATGCCGTTGTCTGCTGGCATCTCCGGTCGCCGGAAGACTACCTGGAGGTTCTGCGCCATCTCGAGGACTATTTCGAGGAGCAGAACATTCGATACGCCGAGGTGATCTACACGCCCTCGATCCCCTGGAAGCACGGGCGCGACGGCCGGGAAGTGCTGCTGGCGCTTCTGGAGGAGTCCAGGGAATGGTGGAAGCGAAGCGGGATCAGGGTGCGGTGGATTCTTGACTGCGTCCGGCAGTTCGGCCGCGAAGCCGCCGAGCGGACGGCGCAATTGGCCGCCGATTTCCGAGAGGCGGGAGTCGTCGCGGTGGGACTGGGCGGCGACGAGAATTCGGCGCCCGCCAAAGAATTTGAGGAGGTGTTTGCCTGGGTCCGGGCGCATCAACTCTACGTTCACATCCACGCCGGCGAGATCGGCGAGCCGATTCAGGTCTGGGAGGCCCTGGAAATCCTTGGCGCCAATCGCATCGGCCATGGGGTTCAAGCCGCGCGGGACCCTCGGCTGATGGAGTACTTGGGCGATCGCGCCATCGGGCTGGATGTCTGCCTGACCAGCAACACCCGGACCCGCGCCTGGCCGCTGCTGACGGATCATCCCCTTCCGCTGTTGTTGAAGCGGGGGGTTCCGGTGAGCCTCAACACCGACGACCCCGGGCTGTTTCAGACCAGCCTGGGGCTCGAGCTCCAAAAGGCGGTGGAATCCTTCGCCTTGTCCGGGGCCGAGCTCAACCGCATCATCCTTCAGGGGGTGCGATCCGCCTTCCTGCCCCACGACGAGAAGATGGAAGTCATGCAACTCTTCCAAGACGAGATCCAGACTCTTGAAGACTCACCCTGAACTCAGCCGCCGACGCGGCAAGGGGGCGACGGCCAGCGTGGCTGTCGCCGGCGGGTTCGGCAAACCGGGCTGGAGCGTCTTCCGCGAATCGCCGTCTCCACCCGCCGGCCTTGACCCTGTCCCGGACCGGTCGTGGCGGGAAAAGAGAGGGCTCCCCGGGTAGCGGTCGGGCGCGGGATGTGATGTGATTGGAGACCGGAAGTCCGGAGGCCGAATTCGGAGGTCGGCGGGCGGGACTCCCCATTCCCGGCTCGCTCAGGTTTTCGGGCGCGAGAACAAGTCTGTGGAGACGTGGACATGGCAACCAACCCACTCTGGTCGACAGTGGCCAAGAAGTTCCTCCTCGCCCTGACGGGACTCTCCCTCTTCGTCTTCGTGGGGGTGCATCTGGCGGGCAATCTCCTCTTGTTCGTTGGGCCGGACGCCTTCAACTTCTATTCCCACACACTCATGGGCCTGGGAGGGCTTCTTTATGTCGCCGAGGCGATTCTGGTGGCGTTCTTCCTCATCCATTTTGTCACCGGGGCGGCGGTTGCCTGGGGCAACTGGAGGGCCCGACCCGGACGATACCGGGCCAGCGGCCAGAAGGGGGGCCCCAGCCGCATGACGGTCGCCTCCCGCACCATGATCTGGACCGGGTTGATCCTGCTGGTCTTCACGGTGATCCACGTGGCGACGTTCAAGTACGGACCCGGCGAGGCGGAGGGCTATGTCACCCTGCTGGACGGAGAGCCGGTCCGGGACCTCTATCGCCTTGTCGCCGAGACGTTCAATAGCGAGGTCTACGTGATCTGGTACGTGGCGGCTATGATCTTCCTCGGCTTTCATCTCAGCCATGGATTCTGGAGCGCCGTCCAGTCGCTGGGCATCCACGATCCCCGATGGACTCCGATCCTTTACGGCTTCGGAGTGGTGGCCGCCGTCCTTCTGGGCGTCGGTTTCCTGGTGATCCCGGTGTGGTTCTACTTTGGAGGGTCGGCATCATGAAGCTCGATTCGAAGATTCCCGGCGGACCCATCGCGGAGAAATGGGACCGACACAAGACCGATCTCAAGCTGGTGAACCCGGCCAACAAGCGGAAATACGACGTGATCGTGGTGGGCACCGGGTTGGCCGGTGCGTCGGCCGCGGCGAGCCTGGCCGAGCTGGGATACGATGTTCAGGCCTTCTGTATCCACGATTCTCCCCGTCGAGCGCACAGCATCGCCGCCCAGGGCGGGATTAACGCGGCCAAGAACTATCCCAACGACAACGACAGCATCTGGCGTCTCTTCTTCGACACCGTCAAGGGGGGCGACTTTCGGGCCCGCGAGGCGAACGTGTACCGGCTGGCCCAGGTCAGCAACGCAATTATCGACCAGTGCGTCGCCCAGGGGGTCCCCTTCGCCCGGGAGTACGGGGGCCACCTGGCCAACCGGTCCTTCGGGGGCGCCCAAGTCTCGCGCACCTTTTACGCCCGGGGGCAGACTGGGCAGCAGTTGCTCCTGGGGGCTTACAGCGCCCTGATGAGGCAGGTCGGGCGAGGGAAGGTGCGGCTCTTTCCCCGCAGGGAGATGCTCGACGCGGTGATCGCCGGAGATCAGGCCCGGGGAATCATTTGCCGTAATCTTGTGACCGGGGAGATCGAGAGCCACGCCGCCCACGCGGTTGTCCTGACGACGGGGGGTTACGGCAACGCCTACTTTCTGTCTACGAACGCCGTCAATTCCAACGTCACCGCCGCCTGGCGCTGTTACCGGCGCGGCGCGCTCTTCGCTAATCCCTGCTTCACCCAGATTCATCCGACCTGCATCCCCGTCTCGGGCCACCACCAGTCGAAGCTCACGCTGATGAGCGAGAGCCTCCGCAACGACGGGCGGGTATGGGTTCCCGCGCGGAAGGGCGATGAGAGGCCGGCGTCGGAGATTCCCGAGGCGGAGCGGGACTATTTCCTGGAGCGACGCTATCCGAGTTTCGGCAACCTAGTTCCCCGCGACGTGGCTTCCCGAGCCGCCAAACAGGTCTGCGACGCCGGCCGCGGCGTGGGCGCGACCGGACTGGCCGTCTATCTGGATTTCGCCGACGCCGTCCAACGAGAAGGGGCGGATTACATTCGGGACAAGTACGGCAATCTCTGCGACATGTACGAGCGCATCACCGACGAGAATCCCTACCGGACGCCGATGCGGATCTACCCGGCCGTCCACTACACGATGGGTGGGCTGTGGGTGGACTACAACCTGATGAGCACGATCCCCGGACTCTATGTTCT
>CAYRCA010000118.1:7169-10132 GCA_964422565.1 uncultured Acidobacteriota bacterium
TGGCCGACGGATACTTCGTCATCCCCTACACCATCGGGGACTATTTCGCCGGGACCTCCCTGCCCGAGGTCGGCGCCGACGGCGACGCGTTTCGGGCCACGTCGGAGGAGGTCCGGAGGCGCCTGGACCGGCTCCTCTCGATCCAGGGCGGGAAGTCGCCGCGGCAGCTTCATCGCGAACTGGGCCAAATTCTCTGGGACGATGTGGGGATGTCGCGAAACGCGGAGGGCCTGCGACGCGCGATTCGGGAGATCCGGCGTCTGCGAGAGGAGTTCTGGGAGAACCTGCGGGTCCCGGGCGGCGCCGACTATCACAACAAGTATCTGGAGTTCGCTGGCCGCCTGGCGGATTACATGGAACTGGGCGAGTTGATGGCGGTCGACGCTCTGCACCGCGAGGAGTCGTGTGGCGGCCACTTCCGCGAGGAGTATCAGAACGAGGAGGGCGAGGCGCTACGCAACGACGACGAGTTCTCCTATGTGGCCGCCTGGGAGTTCCGGGGTCTTGATCGGAAAGCCACGCTGCACAAGGAAGAGCTCAGTTTTGAGAACGTTCGGGTGGCGAGCCGAAGCTACAAGTGAACGGAGTGTTTCCAAATGGCAAAGTCGATGACTATTCATCTGCGCGTCTGGCGACAGGCGGGTCCGACCGACGCGGGAAGGCTGGTGTCGTACAAGGTCGACGACGTCTCTCCGGACCAGTCCTTCCTGGAGCTGCTCGATGCTCTGAATGAGGGTCTGATCGCCGAGGGGAAGGAGCCGGTGGAGTTCGAGTCGGACTGCCGGGAGGGAATCTGCGGCTCCTGCGGGGCCGTCCTCAACGGTCTGGCCCACGGACCCGACCGGGGGGCGGCCCTCTGCCAGCTGCACATGCGTCATTTCAAGGACGGCGACGCGATCGTCGTGGAACCCTGGCGGGCGAAAGCGTTTCCCGTGGTGCGGGATCTGGTGGTGGACCGCGGGGGATTCGACCGGATCATCGCCGCCGGCGGGTTCATCTCGGTGAACACGGGACAGGCGCCGGAAGCAAGCGCTATCGCCGTGCCCCGTCCCCACGCCGAGCTGGCCATGGATGCGGCCGCCTGTATCGCCTGCGGCGCCTGTGTCGCGGCCTGCCCTAACGCCTCGGCGGCGCTGTTCACGGCCGCCAAGATCGCGCAGCTCGCCCTCCTGCCTCAAGGTCGTCCCGAGCGGGAGCGCCGAGTCGTCCGGATGGTGGAGCGGATGGACCTGGAGGGCTTCGGGAACTGCTCCAACCATGGCGAGTGTGAGGCCGTCTGCCCCAAGGAGATCTCGATCGGTACCATCGCCCGCATGCGGCGCGAGTATCTCCGGGCGTTGGCCAAGGGGAGTTCGGCCGACGCGGCCTGACCCGCACGGAGCCGTCAGCTTCCACGGATATACAGAGCGCGGCCTTCGGCCGTCAATTTCCGGGCCACTAGAACTAGAACTAAGAACTAGACTGACTAACTATTAACTTAACTATTAACTAAGACAGACAGTGAGAGAAGTGGCGGAGGGGGTGGGATTCGAACCCACGGTACGGGAATCACCCGCACAGCGATTTTCAAGACCGCCGCCTTAAACCGCTCGGCCACCCCTCCGACTCCTCTATTGTACGCCCACGAAGCCGCGGGCGCCGAGGGTCACGAGTCGATCGGCACGGTTTCGGACTCGGGGGCCGCGGCCAGCAAGAACAGCGGCCCCGCGGGATGCGTCGTCGGGCTGGCATTCCCACGGAGGTCAGGGCGCGGCGTTGATCTCGTCGATCAACTGGCGGAGACGTCCGAAGTTGAGCTGGTTGAAGGGGAACGCGATACGGGGCAGGGAGGCCAGTTCCGGCTCGTCCTCCTCCTCGGGGAACGCCTCCGCCGGCTCGATCCGACCCGATCCCAGGATATCGGCGAAATCACGATTCAACGTCTCGATCCGTTCCGGCGGGAGCGCCTCCCGCAGGCGCAGCACGAGCAGGCTGCGGCGCAGCACGTATCGGGAGGAGTGGTAGCGGCGGTAGAAGCCGCGAATCTCCCGGACCAACTCGTCGACGTTCCGGGTGACCCGGAACAGGGAGAGGTCCTCCTCGGAGATCATGCCGCGCGCCACGAGGGCGCCCCGCACGAACTCCAGCCAGGCGTCCCAATACCCGCCCCCCTCCGAATCGAGCATGACCATCGGCAGGGGTGGGCACTTTCCGGTCTGGAGAAGGGTCAGGGTCTCGAACCCCTCGTCCATGGTTCCGAACCCCCCGGGCATGAGGACGAGGGCGTCCGACTCCTTGACGAAGAAGAGCTTGCGGGTAAAGAAATAGCGAAAATTGATCAGTTTCGGGTCGTCCTCGATGACCGGATTGGCCGCCTGTTCGAAGGGAAGCAGGATATTGAGGCCGAAGCTGCTGTCCCGCCCGGCGCCCAAGTGCGCGGCCCCCATAACGCCGTCGCCGGCGCCCGTAATCACGAGGAACCCCTCGGCCGCGAGCCGGCGGCCCACCTCCACGGCCGTCGCGAAAACCGGATCGTCGGGCTGGGTGCGGGCGGAGCCGAAGACGCTGACCTTGCGCGTGTCCCGGTAGGCGGCGAAAACACGGAAGGCGTGGCGCATTTCCTTGATCGCCGCCCGAAGGATCTTGAGGTCTCCCCGCTCGGCGCCGTCGAGGGCCAGCTTGACGCCGGCGACCAGGATCTCCTCGATCTGATCCAGATGGGCGTAGGGTTTCAAGCCGGTCAACAGCCGCTCCAGGTCGTCCGCCAGGGCCGGATCGGAAATGCTGAAGCCCCGATCACTCTCCGGCCGGGGTTCGAGTTGGGATCGTCGCCCTTGTGCTTCGGTCATAACGGGAAGTCTCCTATCGCGAGTCCTGCGTGCCGCGGCCAGCGGGCACGGGCCCCGCGACGGACGATTTCAAAGAACCCTCGTCGTCCGCCTCGGCTCGAGTCGCCCACCGCCGCCGGAGCGCCGGAAAGCGGC
>CAYRCA010000119.1:0-10115 GCA_964422565.1 uncultured Acidobacteriota bacterium
ACGCCACCCCAGGTGTGACCGGGTGTGTGGAGCACCTCGAGCTCGTGGCCTCCCACCCGAAGCACGTCGCCCTCGGCGAGGAACGAGTCGGGCGCGCGGTCGGGGTGGACGGCTACCGGATGTTCTTCCACGACGATCTGATCGCCACCACGACCTCGGCCGACGTCAAGCTGGCCGGCCTGCTGTCCCGGATCGATCGATTCGCCGAGCGGAGCGGGCTGGAGTCGCAGGTCGGCGTGGCGGAGCCCTTCGTTCCCATCTGGCCGTCGTTCTTCGCTTCGCCCGCGGCGCTCTCCTGCGACCTTCGCTCCGAGGGGTTCGGCACGGTGATCTGGGCCACCGGTTTTCGGCGCAGCTACCCGTGGCTTCAGGTGCCGGTGCTGGACGACCATGGAGAGATTCGCCACTACCACGGCGTCACAGCCGAGCCCGGCCTCTACGTGCTGGGACTGCAGTTTCAGCACCGGAGAAAGTCGGCCTTTATCGACGGAGTCGGGCTGGACGCCGCCGAGTTGGCAAGGCACCTCGCCCTGCGAGAGGCCGTCCCCCCGATCGCCGTTGCCTGAGACGGGAGAGAGCCATGTCCGAAGAAACAACCCGAGATTCCACTTACGATGTCGTCATAGTCGGCGCGCGCTGCGCGGGGGCGGCAACCGCTCTGCTGCTGGCCCGCCGGGGCCTCAAGGTTCTCGCGGTCGACAAGAGCCGCCACGGCAGCGATACCCTGTCCACTCACGCCCTGATGCGAGGGGGAGTCCTCCAGCTTCACCGCTGGGGAGTTCTGGAGGCGATTCGAGCCGCCGGAACACCTCCCGTCTCGACGACCACCTTTCACTATGGGGAAGAAAGTATCGAGGTGGACATCAAACTTCGTGACGGGGTCGACGCCCTGTACGCTCCGCGCCGGACCGTCCTTGACCCCATCCTGGCCGACACGGCCGCCGACGCGGGAGCGGAGATCGTTCGTGGTCCGAGGGTCGTGGACCTGGTCCGCTCATCCGAGGGTCGCGTCGGGGGAGTGGTCATTGAGGACCGTCCCGGCCGGTTCCGAAAGATCGCCGCCGACGTCGTCATCGGGGCGGACGGCGTGGGCTCCGCGGTTGCCCGTCTGGTGAAGGCGCCGCCGACCCTGGAAGGGCAGGAAGCGACGGGCGTTGTATATAGTTACTGGGAGGGGCTGAATCTCCCCGGATATCATTGGTATTTTCGCCCGGGCGTCAGCGCCGGATCCATCGCGACCAACGGAGGATCTTTGATTTTTTCAGGGGTGCCGCACGATCGTTTCTGGAACGAGGTCCGTTTTGACTTGGCGGGCGGCTTCTCTCGCGTTTTGCGGGAGGCCGCCCCAGAACTCGCCGACTCGCTGACGGGGGCGAGGCGGTTGGGAGGCTTCCGGGGATATGCGGGATACCCCGGCCACCTGCGGCGGAGCTGGGGACCGGGCTGGGCCCTCGTGGGCGACGCCGGTTACTTCAAGGACCCGATAACGGCCCACGGCATCACCGACGCCCTCCGCGACGCCGAACTTCTGGCTCGCGCGGTTGCAGAGGGTACCACCGAGGCGCTGGCCGATTATCAGAGTGTCCGCGACGAACTGTCGCTGGGGCTGTTTCATATCACCAATGCCGTCGCCTCCTTCGACTGGGACTACGGGAAGCTCCAGGAATTGCACCGGGACATGAGCGACGAGGCGCGGCGAGAAGTGAATTACCTCTCCGCCCTGGGGGATGCCCCGCCGACGACAGAAGCGCCCGCTCCGAGGGGCGCGATGGCGAAGGCGAGTTGACTTTCAAGCCGGGGTGAATGCCTCTTTTCCGGAACCAAGAATGAAAGAACTCATCTCGTCTTGGAGTAGGAGCAATGATGGAGCAAGAAAGTATTTGGCCCAAGGGCCCTCCCCGGGTGGGCCAGCGCGCGGAGAGGACGCGAGACGTTTCGGCGCGGGACATCGAGTCGTTTACCGCCATTTCGGGCGACCGAAATCCGCTTCACTACGACGAGGAGGTTGCCAGGGCGACGAAGTTCGGAGGGATCATCGTCCAGGGAGGCGTCACGTCGGCGATTCTCAATGCGGTCGTCGCCGAGGATCTCCCCGGGCCGGGAACGGTCTTCCTGCACGTGGAGTGGAGCTTCAGGGCGCCCGTGCGACCGGGTGACCGGATCACCGGCGTCGTGGAGGTGCTCAAGGTCCGAAACGACAAACCGATCACAGAGCTGAAGACCTCGGTCATCCGCGATGATGGAACCATTGCCCTCGAGGGAACGGCGCTCTGCTATACGGTGCCGGGACCCAGGACCGCCGAGTGAACGAGTGAACGGATGCTCGTCGGCCTTCTCACCGCCCTTGCGATAGTCGCCTTTGCGGCGAACTCCCTGCTTTGCCGGATCGCGTTGGGTGGGAACCTGATCGATCCCGTGTCCTTTACCTCGGTTCGTCTTCTCAGTGGGGCCGCCATTCTTTTCCCGCTTTCGCGGCTCGGCGCCCCGTCGCAGGTTGTGCGGGCGACCGCCTCCTGGGGCTCGGGATTGGCGCTGTTCCTTTACGCGGTCGCCTTTTCCCTGGCCTACATCTATTTGGACACGGGAACGGGTGCGCTCATTCTCTTCGGGTCGGTTCAGGCGACAATGATCGGTGTGGGACTGAAGTCGGGTGAGCGCCCACCTCCGCTCCAGTGGTTCGGGCTGCTCACGGCGTTGGGGGGTCTCATCTACCTGGTTTCGCCTGGGATCGCGGCCCCCGACCCACTGGGCGCATTTCTCATGGCGATCTCCGGCATCTCCTGGGGCGTTTACTCCCTTCGTGGAAGGAACTCGGCGGCTCCATTGGCGTCAACCTCGGGTAATTTCCTTCGGACCGTACCGCTGGCCGCCGCCGTCGTCGTCGTCGCCCTCTCCTCTCTTCACGCCACAAGGACCGGAATCGTCCTCGCCCTCGTTTCGGGCGGTATCACGTCGGGGTTGGGATACGTCCTCTGGTACTGGGCTCTTCGGGGGCTGTCCACCACGAAGGCGGCGATTGTACAGCTTCTGGTTCCTGTTCTCGCGGCTCTCGGGGGTGTGGTGTTTCTGGCCGAAGTCGTGTCAGCGAGGATGGTCGTCGCAAGCATACTGGTTCTTGGGGGAGTGGCGGCGGCCGTCTCCCGCCGGTGATCGGCCCGACGGCCCACGCCGTTTTAACGCTTCGTGAGCATTGATGTCAGCACGCCCCGGGTACACCGTCGAAGAAATCCACCACTCCGGTCTCCAGAGAATACTCGGCGCCGACGACAAGGAGCCCATCTTTCCGGATCAGATTCTCGAGGATTTCAGAGCCGCCTCGAAGATGGTTTGCCGAAACGCGGATGTTGGCCCGCACCGCCCTGCGCAACAGATTTTCGGGGGGGCGCCCGGGTTCCGGCTCCAGCATCGCCTCCACCGACGGCCGGATACGGTCGACGATCGAACGAAGGTTCCGCGACCGGCCCTTCGACGAACGGCCCAGTTCCTCGAGCGTGGCCAGAACAGCCCCACAATAGGAGTGTCCCAGCACCACGACGAGTCGCGTGCCGAAGCGCTCCGCGGCGAACTCGACGCTGCCGATCTGAGAGGGGGCGACGATGTTTCCGGCGACGCGGATGACAAACAGGTCGCCAAGGCCTTGATCGAAGACGATCTCCGCCGGCACCCGCGAATCGGAACATCCGAGAATGATGGCGAACGGACTCTGGCCCCCCAACAACTCGCGGCGGCGTGCCTGACTCGCCAGTGTGCCGCGGCTCCGAACGCCGGACACAAATCGATCGTTCCCCTCCCGCAGGCGTTCGAGTGCCTCTCGTGCTGAGATCATCGACACTTCCTCCTCGACCCTAACGTGATTATTGGGACCGATTCATCGGATTCTGCGGGTTTCTGCTTAAATGTAAGTATGGGACTCAACGTAGCACAGAAATTGATTCGATCTCATCTGCTTGAAGGAGAAATGGTTCCGGGCCGGGAGATCGGAATCCGAATTGACCAGACCCTGACCCAGGATGCCACCGGAACGCTGGTCATGCTGGAGTTGGAGGCCATGGAGCTCGATCGAGTCAAGACGGAGCTGTCCGCCCAGTATGTCGACCACAATTTGATTCAAGAGGACAACAAGAATCCGGACGACCATCTCTTTCTCCACAGCGCCTGCCGCCGCTTCGGCGTCTGGTACAGTCGCGCCGGCAACGGGGTGAGCCACCCCGTTCACCAGGAAAGATTCGGCAAGCCGGGGAAGACCCTGATCGGCTCGGACTCCCACACGCCGGCGGCCGGCGCGATCGGAATGCTGGCGATGGGCGCCGGCGGCCTCGAGGTGGCGATGGCCATGGCGGGCAATCCCTACTACTTTAGAATGCCGGAAATCTGGGGAGTCAGGCTGGTGGGAGAGCTGCCCGACTGGGTCAGCGCCAAAGACGTGATACTGGAGATGCTTCGCCGTCACGATGTCGACGGGGCGACAAACCGGATCATCGAGTGTTACGGGCCGGGCTTGGAATGCCTTTCCGCGATGGATCGGCACGTGATCGCCAACATGGGCACGGAGTTGGGAGCCACCACGACGGTCTTTCCGTCCGACGAGGAGGTTCGCAGATTTCTCAAGGCTCAGGGAAGAGAAGCCGATTGGGAGGAGCTGGTTGCCGACCCGGATGCGGTTTACGACCTCCGGGAGGAAATCGATCTGACTCGGCTGGAGCCTCTCATTGCTAAGCCTTCCAGTCCCGCCAACGTAGTGCCCGTTCGGGAAATCGCCGGCGAGCCCATCTATCAGTCCTATGTCGGCTCCTCGGCGAATCCGGGTTATCGGGATTTCGCGGTTTCGGCCGAGATGGTCAAGGGGAAGCGCGTTCACGAGTCGGTTTCCTTCGACATCAATCCCACCTCCCGTCAGATCCTGGAGAACTTGGTCCGGGACGGTCACCTGCTGTCCCTGATCCGCGCCGGCGCTCGAATCCACCAGGCGGGGTGCAACGGCTGCATCGGCATGGGCCAGGCGCCCGCTACGAACCAGAACAGCCTCCGCACCGTCCCCCGGAATTTCCCCGGCCGCTCGGGAACCCGGGAGGACAGAGTGTTCCTGGTCAGCCCGGAGACGGCGGCGGCCTCGGCGCTCAAGGGGGTGATCACCGACCCCCGGGACCTGGCCCGGGAAATGAACTACCCCCGCATCCCCGACCCCGACAACCCCACGGTCAACGCCGAGATGCTGGTCGCGCCGCCGGATCCGGAAACGGCGCGCAACGTGGAATTGAAGAAGGGCCCCAATATCAAGAGTCTTCCCGAGTTCGACGCCCTCCCCCCCACACTCGAGATCCCCGTCCTGCTCAAGGTGGGGGACGACATCTCCACGGATGAGATCCTGCCGGCGGGAGCCCGCGTGCTTCCCTATCGCAGCAATATCCCGAAGATCAGCGAGTTCACTTTTTCGGCGGTGGACGAAACCTATCCGGAACGGGCCCTGGAAGTGCGGGATCGAGGGGGCCACGCGGTCGTGGGCCGCGACAATTACGGGCAGGGATCCAGCCGGGAGCACGCCGCCCTCGCCCCCCGTCACCTGGGCCTCAGAGTGGTCCTCGCCAGGACCATCGCCCGGATTCACTGGCAGAATCTGGTCAATTTTGGTGTTCTCCCACTGACGTTCACGAACGAGGCGGATTACGATGCGCTTGAGCGGGGAGACATCCTGAAGATCGAGGATTTGCACAACCAGTTGAGGCGGTCGAACGAGATCGAGGTGGAGAATACCGGGAAGCGCCGCAGGTTTACCGCCACACACGGCCTTTCCGGGCGCCAGGTGGAAGTTCTCCTGGCGGGAGGGCTGATCAACTGGGCGGGGACCCGCCTCTAAGATGGGCGAGACATGCGCCGCATTTCTCCAGTCTGCGGGCTCGGCGGTGGTGGGTATGATGGGAGGAGGACGCTGCCGGCGGGCCGCTGGCGGTACACTTCCTGTCTAGTCTGACTAGGCCACGATAGAATGTCGGTGTGGCCCGCACCTACTCCACCTACGAAGCCAAAGCCAAGTTGAGCGAGATCCTCCGGAAGGTTCGGGAGGGACAGACCGTCCGGATTTCCTACTGCGGCGAGGAGGTCGCGGAGGTCCGACCAATCGCGCGGGAGACCACACTCGAGGACAGGCTCTCGGCACTTCGCGGCCGGGGCGTTCTCGTCGAGGCAGGGCGGCCCGCGGCGTTGCGTCGGTTGGCGAGAAAGCCGGGAGCGCTGCGGCGCTTCCTGGAGTCGAGGGATTGAAGGCCGCATACCTAGATACCTCGGTGTTGATCGCGATCACCTTCGACGAGAGCGAGGGGGCCCGGATGGCCCGGCGGCTGCCCGAATATGACCGTCTCTACTCGTCGAACCTCCTCGAAGCCGAGTTTCGGTCGGCGCTCTTGAGGGAGGCGGTGGACGCATACCCTGGTGACTACCTCGCCCCAATCGGCTGGATTCTGCCCGACCGTCCGCTCTCGGCCGAAATCGAGCGAGCGTCCGGCGCCCGGTACCTGCGGGGGGCCGACCTCTGGCACCTCGCCTGTGCCCTCCACCTCTGCCCGAATCCGGCCACCCTCTCCTTCCTGACCCTGGATCGGCGGCAGCGCGCGGCGGCTCGGAACCTTGGATTCACCGTGGAATAAGCCAACCCGGCGGGGGCGTTTGAGACTGGTCCTGGGGGCTGGAACTGGGTACTGGGTTCTGGCGGCTGGGGACCAGGGGCGCTGCGGGAACGAGGCCCGGAGGGCCGACAGGGGGCAGCCCAAACGTAGCCCCGGCCGACGCAGGAGGCCGGGTTGCCCGTTTGATTCCCTCCGAGGGTCCGGAGGACCCGACAGGAACGTCGGGCTTCCGAGCGGTTTCGGCGTATCGGAGGCTCGGGGCGGCGTCACGCCTCGGCGGGCAGAGGCCGCCGGACAGCGGGCAGGAGTCAGAGGGCAGTGTGCAACCCCCTTTCACTTTGAACTCGGAACGCGGAACTCGGAACTTTGAACTTTCACCCCCTTCAATCCCTCGCTGCAATCCCCAGCCCCTAAGACCAAGAATCCGCCCCCAATCAACTACTTCTCGATCACGATCTCGTCGCGCAGCTCACCGTCGATGTCGTAGGCCCGGTAGACGAGCCGGTCGCCGCTGATCTGGATATCGAGGATCTGGTACGTGGACACGTTGGTCATCCCGAAGGCCGTATACTCCCGCTCCGCCTGCCCGTACATCTTCGTCCCCGACACCGAGACGATGTAGATCGTACCCTCGCCGGGGTCCTCGACCGGCTGTTCGCCCCTCATGGGATAGGTGCGGAGATAGGCGTGATCGTGGCCCTGCAACGCCATATCCACCCGGTGCCGCTCGAAGATGGGTGTCCACGCCTCCCGCAACGCCCGATTGTCCCTGCCGGGAGTCGAGGAATAAGCGGGGTGGTGGTACACCACGAACTTCCAGGTCGCGTCGCTCTCGGCGAGGCGCTCCTCGATCCAGGCGCTCTGGGTTTCGGGGGGCTGGTTCGAGTCCAGGATCAGGAAGAGGGCGTTGCTGTACTCGAAGGCGTACACGCGCTCCGGTCCGGCTTCGGGGGGCCCGTTTGTGGGCAGGGTGAACTGCTGCAGGTAGAGGGTCGGCTCAGCCCCCTGGTATTCATGGTTTCCCAGAGCCGGGACGAGCTGCCGCCGGTCGTAGACGCCGGTCGCGTTGTGGAAGAAACTGTCCCAGTCGTCCCGGTCGTTGCCGCGATCGACCAAGTCTCCCGCCATGATGTAGAAGGCCGCGTCCGGCCGGCGCAGGTGGGCTTGGCGGAGAAGCGAACCCCAGCGGTCGAGTCCGTTCTGAGCGTCTCCCATGTAAACGAAGGAGAAGGGCTTGACCCCGTCCGGAGCCGTGGTGAACTCCGCCAGTTCGCTCCAGCCCTCCTCGGTGCCGTCGCCGACGGAATAGACGTAGGTCGTGTCGGGCTCCAGCCCGCGCAACACGGCGGTAAACCGGTGCACCACGGGATCGTTCGCTGTTCCGGGCGTCTCAAGAACGAGCTTTTCCGCTTCCACCCGAATCGGTTCTCCGGGAAAGAAGTGGGTGAATCGGGCTTTCTTCTGGTAGACGACCTCGCCCCGCTCGACGCCGACAGCGGTCCGCCACTGGATGGTTTGCGTGGTCCCGGGGTCCTCGCTCCAGGTCAGGACGACGTGATCCGGACGATTTGCGGCGGGATGCCGGGTGAGGCGGAAGAACTGGGTGATCCGCCCGTCCCGGCGTTTTGCCCGCAGAGTCCGGACGAGGATCTGTCCCTCCAGCTCCTCCGGCACGCGGTCCAGGGTTGCCGTGCGGTCCACGTAGGGCCGCTCTCCCGGCTCCAGCGTCCCGAGCGTATGCTGCCCCGGGTAGAGATCGGTGACCCTCAGCGATTCCACCGGCCCCTCCGGCTGAAGGGCCACGAAGTAGTGTTCGCCGCTTCCCGAGAGGGAGTTCACGCCCAGACCGACACGACCCGCCTCGAATCGCTTCCGCCAGACCTCGAATGCCCTCCCGGCGCCCTCGACCACCCGGTCGCTCCTCTCGAACCCCTGATCCGCGAGCCAGAAGGTCTGCTCGATTAGATCCGGATCGCAGATCACCGAGACGACAAGTGGGAGGTTCACGTGGAAGGAGAGATGCTCGGTCCCGAGGATCCGGCGCTCCTCTTTGGTCAGCAGCGACAGCGCCTCGAGAGGGGACAATCGGACAAGGCGCTCCGGCTCCACCTCCTGCTGCAGCCGACGCACGATGCCCGCCACCGTGTCGTGCACCGAGGGATGATGCCCGACGTGGGCGGGAAGGGGTCCCGAAAGGACGCCGCACAGAAGCAGCCAAATGCTCGATCGTCGCCCTATTCCACACATTGGATTCGCCTTCACACCCTGCCTCCCAATCCGCCCGACACCGGCGACCAGGCGATGTTAAACCAGATCCGTCCGACGGCCGAGTCTTCAGTCTCGTCTCCCCTCAGGCACACGAATCGGCCTGATCGGATTGTTTCGACGAAGCCGAAGGATCGGTTCTGGTTGGCCTCTGTTCGCCCAAGTATAACCTCCATCCGTCCCGAGTTGTTCACGGCCTCTTCGCCGGATGTTCTCGGCCGTCGATCCGGCGACGGCGGAGGACGAACTCGTCGGTTTGCGATCGACCACCACCTCCGTCCGGTTCTTGTACTTCGGCTGGGTTGAGCCTTCCATCTCAAGCGCCGAACCTCCGCGCGGCCCGGACCCTCGCCTTTGCCGCTTCCTCCTCTCGATTCCTCGGGGAGGCGTTCGTCTCGAGGCTGCTGAGAAGGCGACTCGAAGCGCGCGCTATTTCCTCGACGGCGGCCGCGAAGGAGGCTTCATTCGCCTTCGAGGGTCTGTTGAAGCCGCTGATCTTCCTCACGAACTGCAGGGACGCGGCACGGATCTCTTCGGCCGTGGCGGGCGGATCGAAGTTGAAGAGGGTCTTGATGTTCCTACACATGATTCCTCCTCCTTCATTCTCGCCGACCCGTCACCAGACGGGAAGTGCCTCTGAAATAGCGGATATAGTATCGGGCATGGATACGATGGTTTCCTCGCCGACCGCGGGAGGAGTCGCGACGGGCCCTTCCCCGTTCCTTGACCACCGCCCGGTCGCCTGGCCCCTCTTGTGGCTCCTCCTACTTCCGCTCCCGGCCGCGTGCGGCCCGGAGGAGGTGAAGGCCCCGGTCGTCACCGCCGGCGCCGGCCAGATCCTTCGAACTTCCGGGGGTCTGGTCACCTCCGCCGGTCTCACGGCAAGCGAGGTGGGAGCGGCCGTGCTGCGGGATGGAGGGAACGCCGTGGACGCCGCCGTCGCCACGGGGATGGCTCTCGCCGTCACCTATCCCGCGGCGGGGAACATCGGCGGCGGCGGCTTCATGGTGATCCGCTTCCCGGACGGCCGCGCCACCACCATCGATTTCCGGGAGAAGGCCCCGGCGGCGGCTCATCCGGAGATGTTCCTCGACGCCCGGGGAGAGTATTCCCGGGACATTCACCACGACAGCGCCGTTTCCGTCGGCGTGCCCGGGACCGTAGCCGGGTTCGCGCTGGCCCACGAGCGCTACGGGTCGGCTCCCTGGGCGCGGCTGGTGGAACCCGCGG
>CAYRCA010000120.1:0-10015 GCA_964422565.1 uncultured Acidobacteriota bacterium
CGCTCATCGGATCCTGGGGCTCGATCCGGGCGCACATGCGACCCGCCGTTGGTTCTACCTGGTGCCCGCCCGAGGGACGCCCGTCAAAATCGTCCATCGGATCGAAAGCGAGCGACTGGATGCCCTGCCCGGGGAGAGAGTGGTTTACCTCGAGTGGAATTCTCTCCACCGGGCCCTGGCGGATCGGTTGCGGGGACTGGGGGAGGTCGCGATGCAGTATTCCCCGCGTAACGCCATCCCCTATATTTCCAAGGTCGACGCGGGGACGATCGAACTCGTGCGGTCCGCCGGCATCGAGGTGGTAAGTTCCGCCGATCTGATTCAGCACCTGGAGAGCGTCTGGAGTCCCGAACAGGCGGACGGCCATCGAAAGACGGCACTGACGCTCACCCGGTTGATTCGAGAAGCCTTCGCCTACGTCGAACACGAGTTGAAATCGGGACGGGGCACCAGCGAATACTCGGTTCAGCAGTTCCTGCTTCAAAGGCTTCTGGACGAGTCTCTGGAGACGGATTTTCCGCCGATCGTGGCCGTCAACCGCAACAGCGGTAACCCGCATTACAGCCCGGAGGCTGGCGATCACTTGCCGATTGCGCGCGGCGACTTTCTTCTGATCGACCTGTGGGCGCGACCGACTTCGGCCGAGAGCGTATTCGCCGACATAACCTGGACCGGTACAATCGGATCCGAGGTGCCCGTCAGGGTCCGGGACATCTTCGACTGCGTGCGCGCGGCCCGCGACGCGGGCGTGTCCTTTCTCCGGAGACGTCTTGAAGAGGGTGTTCCGATCCAGGGCTTTGAGGTGGACGACGCGGTGAGGAGCGTCATCGAAAGACGGGGTTACGCCGAATTCTTCATCCATCGTACCGGCCACAACCTGGGGGCCGAGGTTCACGGCAACGGGGTCAACTTCGACAATCTGGAGACCCACGACGAACGGATGGTGCTGCCCGGCGTCTGTTGCACCATCGAGCCGGGGATCTATCTCCCGGACTTCGGAGTCCGCAGCGAGATCAACGTCCTGATCGGCGAGTCCGGACCTGAGGTCACAACCCCGCCGCAGGAGGACCTGCTGACTTGCGTCTTCTGAGGGGCCGCGGCCTTAAGTCCGTCCCTGTCGCGGTTGAGTTCGACATCGGGCTTTCGGTACTTTCGGATCCGGCCGTCTAACCATGAAGATTCTCGGAATATCCGCTTTCTACCACGACTCCGCCGCCGCGCTCCTGACGGACGGAAGGATCGTCGCGGCCGCTCAGGAGGAACGATTTTCCCGAAGGAAGCATGACGCCGCGCTCCCCCTGCGGGCGATTCGTTTCTGTCTGGAGTCGGCCGGGATCGAACCTTCGGGCCTCGATCTGGTGGTTTTCTACGAAAAGCCGCTGCTGAAGTTCGATCGTTTGCTCGAGACCTACCTGGCGTTCGTTCCCGCCGGTTTTCGCAGCTTCCGCCAGGCCATACCCCTGTGGTTGAAGGAAAAGCTGTTCACGCCGCGAATCCTGGATCGGGGTCTGGGAAGCGGCTACCGAGGACGCTATGTCTTTCTGGAGCACCACGAGTCCCATGCGGCCAGCGCGTTTTTCCCGTCTCCTTTCGAGGAGGCCGCCATCGTCACCGTCGACGGGGTGGGGGAGTGGGCCACGGCGACCCTCGGGGTCGGCAGAGGCAACCGGGTGACGCTCAGTCATGAAATCGGTTTCCCTCATTCCCTGGGCCTCCTCTATTCGGCTTTTACGTATTACACCGGTTTCAAAGTCAACAGCGGAGAGTACAAGCTAATGGGCCTCGCGCCCTACGGGAAGCCCCGATTCGCCGATCTCATCCGGCGGCGGTTGATCGACATCAAGCCCGACGGCTCCTTCTGGATGGACATGGCCTACTTCAACTACTGCCAAGGGTTGACGATGACCAACGAGCGCTTCCATCGGCTCTTCGGAGCTCCGCCCCGCCGTCCCGAAGAGCCTTTGGAGCCGCTCCATATGGATGTGGCGGCCAGCATCCAGGCGGTGACCGAGGAGGTGTTGCTCAACATGGCACGACGCGCCCACGAGTTGACCGGGTCTCGCAACCTCTGTCTGGCGGGTGGTGTGGCCCTCAACTGCGTGGCCAACGGGCGCATTCTGCGCGACGGACCGTTCCAGCGGATCTGGATCCAGCCGGCCGCCGGCGACGCCGGAGGTGCCCTGGGGGCGGCGCTCTTTACCTGGCATCAACTCCTGGATCACCCCCGCCGGCCCCAGCCGGGTGACTCGCAGGACGGATCGCTCCTGGGTCCGGCCTTCGCCGCCGATGAGATTCGGCGCTTCCTCGAGGGGAGGAACGCGCCCTTTCGGCGCTTCGACACCGAGGGAGAACTGTGCGACCGGGTCGCGGAGATGATCCGTCGGCAGCAAGTTGTCGGCTGGTTTCAGGGCCGGATGGAGTTCGGTCCGCGGGCCTTGGGCGGCCGCAGCATTCTGGGGGACCCGCGTTCGTCGGAGATGCAGAGGACCCTGAACCTCAAGATCAAGTTTCGGGAGTCTTTCCGGCCCTTCGCGCCAGCGGTCCTCGCGGGCCGGGCTCACGAGTTCTTTCAGACGACCAACGGTCTGGAGTCCCCCTATATGCTGCTGGTCGCCGGCGTGCGCAACGAAAGGCGGACCGATTGCATCGAGCAACTGGGCCGCGCGCTGGGCTTCGAAAAACTGGGCGTTCGGCGTTCGGAGATCCCAGCCGTGACTCACGTCGATTTCTCCGCCCGGTTGCAAACCGTGGATCCCGGGCGGCATCCCCGCTTCCACCGCTTGCTCGAGGGCTTCGAGCGGGCCACCGGATGTCCGGTGCTGATCAACACCAGCTTCAACGTCCGGGGAGAGCCCATCGTGTGTACCCCGGAGGACGCCTATCGCTGCTTTATGGCAACCGACATGGACGCGCTGGTTCTGGAGGATTGTCTCCTGATCAAAGAGGAGCAGCCGACCGCGAATCGAATCGAGCCGGAACGGCACCTCGCCCGTTTCGAGCTGGACTGAGCGACGATGCCCCTGATCGACATCGACTGGAACCCGACGGCCCGTAAGCTCCGGCAGTTCGCCGCGGTTTTCGCGGCCGGCTGTCTTGTCGCGGGCGCCATCGTGGCCTGGAGCATGGGGCCGCCGCTCGGCTGGGACCGATGGGGCCCGGCGCTCTGGGTGTGGCTGGTGGGTTCGACGGTGGGTTTGTTGGGCCTCGCCCTGCCGAGACTGGTCCGACCGGTCTACCTGCTTTGGATGGGAATCGCCTTTCCCCTCGGGTGGATCGTCAGTCACGTTCTGTTGGCGGTTCTCTTCTTCGGAGTCTTTACGCTTGTGGGTGGGCTGCTTCGGCTGCGGAGCTGGGATCCTCTCCACATGAGGCCGAAGTCGGGTGTAGACTCGTATTGGCGGCCGCGAGGCGGAGAGAGAAAGACCGAGGATTACTTCAGGCAATTCTGAATGGACGTTGAGGAGGATCGACACCACGGCGACGATTTCATGGCGCGATCCCGGGAGTCGCGGACCGGCTTGGTGCGGGAGTTCGCGGACTTCGTGGCCCACAACAAGAAATGGTGGCTCCTGCCGATCCTGATCGCCCTCGGCCCTTTCGGACTGCTGCTGGTCCTCGGCGGCACCGCCGCCGGACCCTTCATCTACCCGCTGTTTTGAGGGAGACGAGGCTTGTCGCAAGGCGGCGGCCGGCGCCCCGTGAGCCCCGTCCCGTCTTCGCCCCCACGGCGGGCGGTCTCGACCGCGGCACTACCCGCCGATCAGCTTCCGGATGTGATCGACGACCTGGTCGAACTCCTTCGGCGGACTAAATTCGTTACAGGATCCCAGCCTGTCCGGACTCAACACGCGAATGCGTGCTACACTTGATTATGTGAAAAGGACGCAAAACATCACACTCTCTCTGCCAAGGGAGACGCTGAAGCGGGTCCGTTTGATCGCGGTTGAACGGGAGACTTCGGTCTCCGGCCTGCTATCGGAAACCCTAGCGGAGTTGGTCCGACGGGTGGACCACTACGAACAGGCGCGTCGCGACCATCTCGCTCTCGTCGAGGACGAGGTGGATCTCGGTACCGGCGGCGAGATTACTTGGAGCCGGGAGAGCCTGCATGAGCGGTGAGGACACTCTGGAGTTCGTCGACTCCAACGTTCTTGTCTACCTTCACGACCACTCCGCGGGCGTGAAACGCGCCCGGGCGAAGGAGTTGGTGTCCGAACTCTGGGCCAGTCGCCGAGGCTGCCTCAGCATCCAGGTGCTTCAGGAGTTCTACGTCAACATAACCCGAAAGGTCCCGAAACCGCTACCCGTCGACGAGGCTCGGCGGTTGGTGGGCGTTCTCGGCGCATGGCGCACTCACCGGCCCGGATTGGAGGACGTCCTCGCCGCCATCGACGCCCAGCGTCGCCACGGCGTCTCGTTTTGGGACGGCATGATCCTTCGGAGCGCCGGCTCGCTGGGCTGCGCCGTTTTGTGGTCGGAGGATCTTGCAGCCGGTCGGGATTACGACGGCGTCAAGGTGCGGAATCCATTCTGAGTTCCCACGATTGGGAGATTCAACCCCGGAACATTGGGTTTCCACTGCGGTCAAGGCCGATTCCGGAGCCTGGATCATTCATGGATCTCGGCTTCGAAACATTGACAACCCATAGACAACCTCGTTAAGCTCACGTCCAGGGAATGTCGAAGTTTCGAACGGTGCTGCGTAAGGCGCGCACTTCCTGAGCCGTGGTGTGTCCGCCCACTGAAATCCCCCAATTGAGCGTACTGATCGCGGGCTGCGGCATGGTCGGGACCGCCTTGGGACGGGGATTGGCCGAAGAGGGACATCGGGTCTGGGGCGTTCGCCGTCGGCCGTGGGCGCCACCCGCCGGCATCAGGCCGATTCGAGCCGACCTGACCCTGCCGCAGCGAATCTCCTCGCTGCCGGAGAATCTGGACTTCGTCGTCTACCTGGTGTCGAGCGACGAACGAACCGACGAGGCCTACACCCGGGCTTACGTCGAAGGGTTGCGCAATTTGCTGCAGACTCTGGATCGGCGGGGCCGGAAGCCGAGGCGCATCTTCTTCGGCTCTTCGACTGCGGTTTACGGCCAGAACGGCGGAGAGTGGGTCGACGAGGAATCGCCCGCCGAGCCCGTGCGGTTCAACGGCCGAAGAATCCTCGAGGCCGAGAGCGTCCTCTTCGGATCCCCTTTCCCCGGCACTGCGATCAGGTTCGCGGGACTGTACGGACCGGACCGGGTGCGGCTTTTGAAGCGGGTTCTGCGGGGCCTGGAGGTCCGCGCTCGCGGCCGTAGCGTCTACACGAACCGGATTCACGTCCGTGACGCCGCCCGGACGATCCGACACTTGATGTTTCTGGAGAGCCCCGAACCGGTCTATGTCGCCGCCGATTGCGAGCCCGTCGAGCGAAACCTGCTAATCCGGTGGCTTGCCGACAATCTCGGGGCGTCGCCTCCCCCCTTCGCCGAGCCGGGGGACGAACCTGGACTTCGGGGCAACAAGCGTTGCCGCAACCGGCGGCTGATCGAGTCCGGATACCGATTCACCTATCCCACCTACCGCGAGGGCTATCGGGCGATCATCGATGCCTTGGGCCCACTTCCGCCGGGCCGACTCCCGGGAGGCTGAGACCTCCGCGCCGGACCGACGCTCTGTTGATATTGCGTCATAGTTCCAGCTCGATTCGGAATCCTTGTCCATATTGTCGCCGTCCTTAGGCTCGTGCGGAACGGGTGGCGCTTGGCGTAGCTGGTTTCCGCCGGGCGTCTTTGATTTTGAACCGGCACGCAAGGAGAAAATCGGAGATGACAAGAGTCACGGCCGGAGCGATGGCTCCCCAGTTTGAAGCGTTGGACGACCAGGGGAGGAAAGTTCGCCTGTCGGATTATCAGGGGAAGAGGGTGGTGCTCTACTTCTATCCCAAGGACGACACAAGCGGTTGCACGAAGCAGGCCTGCGCGCTGCGGGACGCCTATGCGGAGATTGGGGCCCACAACGCCGTCGTGCTCGGGGTGAGTCCCGACGACGCCGATTCGCACGCCCGGTTCCGGGAGAAACACGGACTCCCGTTCCCCCTTCTCGTCGACACGGATCGCAAGATCGCCAAGGCCTACGGGGTTTGGGGAGAGAAATCGCTGTACGGCAGGAAGTACATGGGTGTCGTCCGAAGCCATTTCGTCATCGACGAGGAGGGCCGCATCGTCGACGCGCGTTACAGGGTCAACCCTAAGGACAGCGCCGCCAAGGCGCTGGAGGCGCTGCGCTAGGCGCCTGGCGGGATAACCTTGGATCGTCGCCGGAAGGAGGTCGAGCCGATCTTGGAGGCGACCTGCGGCGAGGG
The DNA here is from genome assembly GCA_964422565.1 of uncultured Acidobacteriota bacterium. GTDB lineage: Bacteria > Acidobacteriota > UBA6911 > RPQK01 > JAPXNP01 > CAYRCA01. The sequence continues at coordinate 6,344 of CAYRCA010000120.1, forward strand.
AGCCGCGAAGGTGTGGCTCCCGGTGGCGGCCTTTCTTCATGGCCTGCGAGGAGCTCTTCGGCTTCCCCGGGGGAGAAGAGTGGGGTGTGTGACGCACTACCGTTTCGGGATCCGAGATTCGGACTAAGAATGGAGAAGGCGTCGGTTTGAGCCGCGTGTCTTGACGGTTGGAGGCGAACCCGGCTCAAAGCCATCCCCAGAGGAAGGACGTGGTTGGCCGGTTCCGCCGAAACGGTCTCCGGCGTTCCGCGGCTAAACGTTACGTCGCACTCTGAGTTATACTATCAATCAATCGGCTCCACGTTATTGATCAAGAGGAGGATCATGATACATCGAAAACTCGCTCTTGTTTGTGCTCTCGGCATTTTCCTACTTTCAAGCGCCGGGCTCGCCGCGCAGGATCAACGGCCCTGGGTCCGCCCGCCCATCGCGTTGGACGCGACGGGCTCTTGGTTCGGCCGGGCCGTCCCGGTCGATCCCTTTTGCCCTCCCGGTGCCTCCGACTGTCCGGTGCCGCGGGAGATCGTGATGCTCCCGACTTTCTTCGCCGACGGCACCTTCATCGGCATCGACTCCAACGTTTTTCTTGAGGGGGACCACACCACGGCCCACGGTCAGTGGGAAGCCACCGGTGTCGATACCTTGGGGGCCCAGTTCCTGTTCCTGCAGGAGGGGGCCGGTGGCGTCTTCGCCGGCGCCTTTCGCTTGACCCTGGACGGGGAAATGGTCACCCCTAACCTGATGACGGGCTTCATCGTCGGGTACTTCTTCCCCTTCACCGACCCGACGGGAGCGGTGGTTATCGATCCGGAGACCGGTTTCCCGGTTCCGGATCCCCTCGGCCCCCTGCCCGAGGAGTGCCTGCCCGAGTTGGGGTGCTTGGGAAGATTCGACTTCGTGCTGCGGCGCATCCCGCCCTCGAGCGGCAATCCGTAGCGGCGTTCACGCAAGGGATGGGTTCGGGTCACAGTGCGTGGCGGTTCTCTTGCGAGCGGAGCACCGCCCGCCGGCGAAGCGAACTCAACCCTCCCTGGACTGGAGGAGATCGCTTCTCTTGATGTGAATCTTCTCGAAGGCGTCCGCCGGAATCACGTAATACCAGTCGGCGAAACGCTCGTTCAGCTCCACCGCCTTCGCCCGGCCCTCCTCGAGAGCGGCCGTCCACTCGTCATGCCGCTCCTGCAACTCCCGGTTCCTCCGGTCGGCGTCCGTCATCTCCTCCTCGCTCTTGCCGAGGAATCGCGTGTCGGAGGGCTGCGGCGGCTCTCGGAGCTGTTCCGGATCGAAGGACGCCGTGATGAAGAGATAGCGGTTCTCGCCCGGGCCGCTCTCCTCGTCCCCGGTCGAGTCACCGCCGGCGCTGATCGCCTCTCCCCGGCCGTACAGGACCTCGCCGAAGCGCAGAATGTACCGGACTCCCTGATTCGTGAGAACCTCCGCCTCCCCTTCGTTGGAGAGCAGCCGCCCGTCCATCGTCAGATAGTACCCCCGACTCTGCAATGCGAGAACGTTGGCCTGGGAAAGGGTGATCCTGCCTTCGGCGCTTCTCAGATCCGCGGACAGGCCCGGCGGCTTCGGTCTCACGCCGACGATGGACAGTTCCTCGACCGCTCGGAGCAACTGGTTGATCTTGAACGTGTCCAGTTCCTGGCCGGCAGGCATCCGATTCGCCGTCCAATCGTCCCCCTCTCTCGTGAGGATCAAGACGTCCCTCTGATCCACCGACCGGGTACGTTCGTTAATGGAGTAGTCGCGAACAACGACTCGCGTGACGTCGTCCCTCCGGACCTGGAGAAGATCGGGCTCGATCCAGTCGGCGAACCGGGTGGAGATGTCGACGTTGGTCCGGGTGACGTACACGCGACTCTGCCCGGGAACCCGGACGAAGCGGAACTCCGTTCGGTCTTCCAGTTTCCTGCCGAAAATCAGGTCGGCCAGGACCTGGTCGTTGTCGCCCCGAATCGTAACCCGCTTGCCCCGACCCCGCAGGGTGGCGACCGTTTCATCCAGAGGGTCGATTACCCCGCACGCCTCGTGGTCCACGAGGTTGCTGGTGCGGAAGTCGTCCTTGGTCAAGCCGATCATCCCCGCCGCGGTCTTGGCCAGCCGGTCCTCCCCGTCGGCCGGATAGTCGTGGTGGGACGGTATGGTCCACCGCCCGTCCCGATACGTGACCTTGAAGGGCCGGGCCGAGGCCGTTTCCTCGTTGAACTCCACCACCTCCAGGGTGGTCGCCGTGGCGGGATCGGTGAACTCGGGGAAGAAGGCCTCGCCCCGGTCCAGGAATTCATCGGGCGTCGAACGGCGGGGGGTGCTCAGGACCGCCGTTACCACCAGCAGCAGGGCCAGGACGCCCAGGGTTATGGTCTTGCGGGTCTCGCTCATGTCAAACTCTCAGTCTTCTCTCCGCGGCCGCGCCTTCCCGTTCCCGCCGCTGTCTTTTCACGAAGATCAGGATCCCGAGGAGGAACACCGGCACGGGAGGCAGCAGGACCGCGAAGGTCTTGATGTTGCTCTGGATCCGCCGGATCTGCTCCTCCATCCGCTCCCGGCTGGCGTGAATCTTGGCGTCCTTCTCCGCCTCGATGTTGGACTTGAGCACCTCGAACCGGCGGCTCTCCGCCTCCTGTACGGTGCGGGCCATGATCTGCTTGGCCCGGGCGTCGAGATCCGTCCGTTCCTGGATCTCGTTGACTCTCGCCTCAATCCTCCGCTGAGCCTCCTCCAGAGCGGCCTCGGCTTCGGCCTCGGCCTGCCGCTCCTCCTGGATCCGCTGTTCGATGAAGATCCGGGTCTGCTCCTCAACCCGCTGCAGGGTCCGATGTCGAACCCTCTTGCCGCGGAGAGCCACAAAAGATTCGTCCCCGATCAGCAGATCGATGCAGTTCAGGAAGAACGTCACGTTGTCGAAGTTGAGCGTCTGGGGGCCTCGAGCCCGGATCTGAAAGAACTGTTCCGAGATGAAGTCGATGTCCGCCACTACGATGACATGAAGCGGCCGCGTCGGATCGGCGGGAGCGTTGGGCGGGTTGCCCCCGTCGGCGGCCTGCTCGCCCTCCCCTTCCCCATTCATGGCGCCCAACATCTCGTCGGGATCGATCAGAGGGACGCCCCTGACTTGCGCAGCGACAACGTACTCCAACTCGTTGGGGCGATGGGGAAGGTTGCGGTTCACCTGAACTCCAAAAAAGGTGCGCTGAACCATCTGGTGATAGTCGAAGTGGCCGGAGATGCGTCCCGTCTGAACCAGGGGCGTGAACTCGTAGCGGGTGTCCAGGGTGGGAGCCAACTCCCCCGGATAGAGAAACACGAGTTCCTGCAGTTGCGACGTGATTGAGACCGCCGGATTGAAGGCCTGCTCGTTATCGTTTCCGCGACCGACGAAGACCACCTCGGGAGGCAGGTGGGCGAGGTCGGGATGAGGATTGTACGAGTCCCAAATGATCCGTCCCGCGTCCCAACTGACCCCGATCCGAGACATGAACTCCTCGATGTTCCCCTTGATCTTCTGGGGCGCCTGCTGCCGTTGGAGCGGGTTCAGATCCGCCCCCGGCTCTTCCCGCGGGGACTGGTTAATATTGACGGCGGGCAGCGGGTCCACCAGGAGCAGCGTGGGCAGTCCGCCCTCGATGGAATCGAGAAGGGCATTCATCTCCGTCTGGGACAGGGAGG
>CAYRCA010000121.1:0-10006 GCA_964422565.1 uncultured Acidobacteriota bacterium
CTGGCCCGGCTGAGTTCTGCGAGGAAAGAAGACCCGAGGCGACCCCGGCGCGTTACAGGCCGCGGCTGCAATCCACGCCGCGAAACCGTCCAGTGGAAAACCGTCCCCTAACGTATGCCCCACGGTTTCGCTGGGAAGTCCCTTCCCGTGATTTGGATCAGCCTCCGGCCTCGGCTTCGTCGTTCTTTAAACATTCCCCAGGCGAGGCTCTGCCTCAGATTACATTGACCGAGGCGGGCAAGACGGATCGCTGGGAGCCCGTATGGGATCTTCTCAACAGTGGGCCGGAGAAAAGGGAGTTTGTGGTGGAAATCGAGAACGACCGCTCGGCCTACCTGCGATTCGGCAATGATCGGTTCGGTTCGCGTCCGCCGTCTGGAGCGCAAATGACAGCGCATTATCGGGTAGGCAACGGCCCTGCCGGCAACATCGGCGCGGAGGCAATTGCCCATATTGCCAGTGCGGATCCGGCAATTACCAGCGATGTGGTCAACCCGGTGATCGAACTCGTGGTCAATCCTCTGCCTGCGTCAGGCGGCACCTTGTTGGAAAGCCTCGAGAAGGTTCGCCGAAATGCTCCGGCGGCGTTCCGCACCCAGCAACGGGCGGTCACCCTTGAGGACTACGCCGCCATGGCCCGTCGTTGCGACCGCCATCTCCAAAGCGCCGCCGCGACCTCGCGGTGGACGGGAAGTTGGCACACCATTTTCCTGACGGTGGACCGGTTTAGGGAGAAGTCCGCGGACGCGGCTTACGGGAGCCACTTGCGTCAGTGCCTCGAGCGGTTCCGGATGGCCGGCCACGATCTGGAAGTCGATCTGCCTCGTCCGGTACCCCTCGAACTCGAGATCGAGGTTTGCGTCCGGCCGGACTATTTCCGCAGTGATGTGAGAACCGCGTTGCTCGAGCGATTCAGCAATCGCCTCTTGCCGGACGGATCGAAAGGCCTTTTTCATCCGGACAATTTCGCTTTGGGCCAACCCGTGTTTCTCAGTCCATTCTACGACATTGCCCAGAGTATTCGCGGTGTCGCCTCGGTGCGAATCACGAAATTCCAGCGCCAACATGTCCCTGACGACGAACCGCTCGACACTGGGAAGCTGCAATTGGACCGTCTCGAGGTGGCGCGCCTGGAAAACGATCCGAATTTTCCGGAGCGAGGCCGCTTCACCCTGATTTTGCGAGGAGGCAAATGAGCGTGTCGCCGGATCCCAGCCTGCGCGCCCTGACCGGTTGCGGTTGCTGCGAAGGAGTCGCGGTCACGACACCCGTCCGCATCCATAACCGGCCCGGTCTGAGCGCCGTCGCCTACCGCGTTGGCACACACGCGCGGTTCAAACAATCGCTGTTGGCGCGGCTGTCGTCGGCCAAATATCCCGCGTTGGGCGGATTGACGACGCGCGAGGACGACGATTTCAGCATCGGCTTGCTCGACGCCTGGAGTGCGGTGGCGGACGTGCTGACGTTCTATCAGGAGCGCATTGCCAACGAGGCCTTTCTGCGGACCGCCACCGAACGTTTCTCCGTCCTGGAAATGGCGCGGCTGATTGGGTACCGCCTTGATCCCGGCGTCGCGGCGAGTGTTCACCTTGCCTTTGAGATTGAATCCGCTCCCGGAGCATTCGGCCAAGCGCTGGCTACCGGCAATCAGGTACAGGCCCCGCCCCAGACGCCGCCAGATGTGACCATCGAGGCTGGAGTCAAAGTGCAAAGCATCCCCGGCCCGGACGAGGATCCCCAAGTATTCGAAACGGTTGAGTCGATTCAGGCCCGAGTCGAACAGAACGCCATCAAACCACGCCTCATCCGGCCTCAACCCGTGTCTACCGCCTCGGAACAAGTCCTCCTCCGCGGTACCACACTTAACCTCAACCCAGGTGATCTTGTGCTGATCAAGCAGGACGACAGCGCGGTGGTTAAGCCGGTCGTCAAAGTCACTCTCGATGACACGACGGACAGCACTCACCTCCTTTTCGATGATCCCCCGGCCGAGTTTCCTCCTTTTCAACGAGCCACGGGCTCACCCCAAACTATCGACGGATTTCTCAGTCAGTTCGCAAGCTCTGCCGGCGAAAGAGCTGTTCCGCTCAGCGCCGACGTGATCGGAAGCGTCGTTCAAGGCCGATGGAAAGTCACAGACCTGAACGCATTAATCGACCTTCAGAATTGGGATCGTGATCAGGCCATCCGCATGCTGCGAGAAGCAACGAAGCGCTCGGACCTAAGTTCCGAGATCTATACCTTTCGACAGCGCACAAAAGTGTTCGGTTACAACGCCCCGAAGAAAGTGACGTATACCGGAGCAGGACCACCCGAAACGCCCGACAAATGGGGAGAATGGGATCCGGAAACCCTCGGTTCCTCTCCTCCCTCCGGGGACCCGGAAGACAGCAACAAATTGTTTCTCGCGGAGTCCAATGAACAGATTGTTCCCGGCAGTTACATTGCGATCCAAAAGGGATCAGCCGCACCAGAGGTTTACCAGGTCACCGCGGTGCGGGTACGACCTCGCACGGCCTATGGCATCAGCGCGGAAACCACCGATCTGACGCTGGACCAAAGTTGGTGGGACCCCGTGACGGACGGTTTTTCCGTTATCCGCACTGCCACTGTCTATGCGGAAAGCAAAGCGCTCGAGCCGGCCCCGCTTCCGATCACCGACACTATCCAGCAGGAAACGGCCTCATCCGAAGCATTGGACGGCGAGAATGTGGAGGAAAGCCAACTCCCGACGGCGGTTGTCCTGGATCAGGCCTATCTGGGATTGACGGTCGGCCAAACTGTGGTTCTCACCGGAGTACGCACCGATCTGGAAGGAGTCACCGACAGCGAGATCCTGACGATAGAACAGGTCTGGATCGAGGAGGGCTTCTCGGTTTTGGAATTCAACCAGAACCTCAAGGGAAGATACCAGCGCGATACGGTAGCTCTCATGGCCAACGTTGCTCTGGCTACCCACGGTGAAACGGTCGAGGAGATTCTTGGCAACGGAACCGCCAGCCAATCATTCCAACGCTTCATATTGAAGCAACCACCCCTGACTTACGTGGGCGGCACCACCCCTAGCGGCTCTCAATCCACTCTCGAAGTGCGCGTCAATGATCTTCTCTGGAAGGAAGAGCCGACCTTTTACGGGCGGGGACCGGAGGAAAGGATTTACGTGACTCAACTGGACGATGACGGCGACACCGCAGTGATTTTCGGCGATGGCATCCAGGGAGCGCGTTTGCCAACCGGTCAGGCTAACGTGAAGGCCAAGTACCGCAAGGGCATCGGACTGGGAGGCCTTGTCCAAGCCGGACAGTTGGCGCAGTTGATGACCCGGCCCCTGGGCGTGAAATCCGCGGTCAATCCCATGTCCGCCGAAGGAGCAGAGGATGCCAACACTCTGGATCATGCCCGGCGCAATGCACCCACCACAGTCTTGACCCTGGACCGGATCGTCTCTCTCCAGGATTACGAAGACTTTGCGCGCAGCTATGCCGGTATTGACAAAGCGCTGGCCACCTGGGCCTGGACGGGCGAATCCCGCGGCGTCTTTCTCACCGTCGCGGGTCCCAATGGCGCTGAAATCAGCGAAGGCGGCAAAACGCACACAACCCTGATGGAAACGATCGCTGCCCAAGGCGATCCGAATGTCCTCCTTGTCATCCGATCATTCCGGCAACGACTCTTCCGAGTCACGGGAACGGTGACGCTCAAAGCAGATCGCCTGGTGGAAGCGGTCCAACCCGAGATCGAAAAGAAACTGCGACGGCGCTTTTCATTCAACGAACGCCAGTTCGGTCAACCCATCCCTCTCAGTGAGGTCATCGCGGTCATTCACGAAGTTGACGCTGTGAAATGGGTGGATATCGACCTTTTGCATCGTTCGGATGAACCACCTGACCGACACGCTGTTCTCTCAGCGGATTTTCCGAGGCCGGGAGCGACCGAACTCCTGCCTGCTGAACTGTTGATACTCGATCCCGCGCCTTTGGATCTGGAGGTCAGGCTATGAGCTTTGACGCAAAACGCCTCTACGAACTTCTTCCGGCGATTTATCGCATTCGAGATAACGCCCAAGGGGAGTCCCTCAGGGCTCTGTTATCCGTGATTGCCGACCAGGTAGCGATGCTCGAAGAAGACCTGGCGCAGCTTTACGACGATCAGTTCATTGAGACCTGCTCCGAATGGGTGGTGCCCTATATCGGTGATTTGGTCGGTGCGCGGGGCATCTTCGATGTTCCAGAGGCCGCGTTCAGTCAGCGCGCTCAGGTAGCCAACACGCTCGCGTACCGCCGTCGCAAAGGGACCGCAACGGTGCTCGAGCAATTAGCCCGAGACGTGACTGGATGGAACGCCAATGTGATCGAATATTTCCGACGACTCGCCACCACCCAATACATGAACCACCTGCGCAGGCGGAATCTCTCCTTCACCAGTTTGCGCAACCAGGTCACCGTCCATTTCCAGACGAAGGGCGAGTTTGGCCGCCTTTCCGAGCAGACTCTCAAGCTGCCGAACTGGGAGGTGTTGGAATATCTGAGCACGTCTTTTGATGCAACCACCCGCACCGTAGATGTCCGTCACATCGAGTCCCGGCGGGGGAAACACAACATCCCGAACATCGGGATTCATCTGTGGCGAATCGAAAGCTTTCCCGTGCTGGCCGCCACCGCCTTTCGAGTGGATGCCCGTCGCTATCTTTTTGATCCTCTGGGCCGCGACCTTCCCCTGTTCCACCACGTCGAGACGGAGACGGAAATCTCGCATCTGGCCGAACCGATCCATGTTCCCATGCCGTTGAGCCGGCGGGTGCTGAGCCGGGAACTGGAGGGGCGTTATGGGCCGGACAAGAGCTTGCTCGTTGAAACGGATCCGGCTTCGCCTCCAAACGCGGCGGATGTGAGCGAGATCAGTGTCTGTGATCTGAGCGATCTTGTGGATGCCGACGGTCATGTCATTGGCTGGGCCCATATGCCCGTCGGCGGAATTGGAATCGATCCCGTGCTGGGCCGCATCGCCCTGCCTGCCGACGCCGCACACGTGCGGGTGAACTATCACTACGGTTTCACCGCTCGGATGGGAGGGGGAACCTATGGGCGTGCCGCGACGTTTTCCACAGAACTTCAACCAGTGGTGAGGGTTCCGGCCGATCAGCCCACCATCCAGGCGGCCCTTACTGCCGTGGCCGCCACGGGGGGCGTGGTCGAAATCCAGAACAGCGATATTTATGCCGAAACGCTTTCCATCAATGTCGCTCCGGGAACAGTGATCGAGTTGAGGGCCGCTGACGAAGAGCGCCCAGTGCTGTTTCTGGAGGACGAAATGAATATCGAGGGCGGTGAAGAAGCGAGCCTCCTGCTGAACGGCTTGTGGCTCGCCGGTGGTCCGATTCACGTGCCCTCTACCCACGGAAACGCTTTGCGGAGGCTTGCCATCCGGCACTGCACTCTTGCTCCCGCGCCTACTCCTGACCCCGTGATCGCTTCCCCTGCCCTGGCTCTTCTGGACCCGGTCGAGCTGATCGCCGCGGCCCCCAACCTCAATCTGCAGATTGAACAATCCATTACCGGACCCTTGGGGATTGCTTCGGGAGTGCGGGCGACGCTCATCAATTCCATTGTCGATGCCGGTTCTGCGACATCCGTAGCCTATGCCGCGCCCGATGGCCAGGGACACGGGGGTCCGTTGACCCTGCGAAATTGCACCGTCATCGGCCAGGTCCGGGCGGAAATCATGGTGCTGGCGTCCAACACCATTTTCTTCGCCCGGCCCGTCGGCAGTGAACCCTCCGTGGAATCCCGGAGGTTGCAGGAAGGTTGTGTTCGCTTTTCCTATGTGCCTCCTCATGCTCAGGTCCCTCGCAAATATCAGTGCCAGCCAGACCGGACGTTGATGGAGTTGGCCGAGGAGTTGGGACTGGATTCAGCTTCGGATTTGCCCGCTGGGCGCAGGAACCAAGTCTTGGCTCGGGTGAAGCCGGTCTTCACCTCACTCGAGTTTGGCAATCCGGCGTACGCTCAACTCAGCAGGCTGACCCCATCTGAAATCCGCCGGGGTGCCGATGACGAGTCTGAGATGGGCGCATTCCACAACCTTTTCCAGCCGCAAAGGGAGACCAATCTGCGCACTCGGCTTGAAGAGTACCTTCGCTTTGGAATGGAGGCGGGGATCTTGTACGCCAGTTAAGATGAGCACAAGGTCGCACACACACGAGAAGACCGCAGCAATGCCGTCTCCGGCACCCGTGTGGTCTGGCCTATTGCAGCGCAAATGCGCCTGTGGCGGCACACCGGGGCCGGCAGGTGAATGCGCCGGATGCCGCCGCCGTCGGCTGTTGGGACGAATGCTGCAGACCGGGTTCCGTGTCAACCAACCTGATGACCGCTTCGAGCAGGAGGCGGACTCCATAGTCGCAGAGCTCATGGGCACACGCGGAGAGGATCTGCAGCGTCAGGCGGATGAGGAAGAAGAGGAATTTTTTCAAACCGAGCCCCTGGTACAGCGCCGAGTCGCTAATGATGCTAATGACCGCGATGACAGGGAAGTCCCGCTTATACTGGACGAGGTCCTCCGCTCACCCGGCCGACCGCTGGAACCGGCGACACGCGCTTTCATGGAGTCGCGTTTCGGCCATGACTTCAGCGAGGTGCGCGTGCATACGGATGCGAAGGCCGCAGAGTCGGCGCGGGCGGTGAACGCGCTGGCTTACACGGTGGGTCGCGATATCGCTTTCGACGCCGGCCAGTACGCGCCTGAAAAAAGCGCCGGTCAGCGGCTCTTGGCCCACGAACTCATTCATGTACTCCAGAAGGAGCGCACACCAGAACTGATCGCGAGGCAGGTTCGAGGTTCTACAGGTGTGCGCGAGCCGCAGACCCGGTCGTCGCCAGAGCTCCCGCCCTCGCTTCGGACCTTCCGCTGGCCGCGGTTCATCAATGAGGGCGAGAGCGTTTGCGCGCCAGGCGTGACTCTAGGTGTGAACCCGGGAGGCCAATTCCTGAATGCGATGGAATTGATGTTTACTGAAAGAGAAGAAGCGGGAGAGCGTCGTCGAGCGCTCGCGCGCGGCAGCTATAGCAGCTACCGCGTCCGGCAGACCTACGAATTGAAAGCTTGGGAGTTTGTCAGGGGACAATGGTTTCAGCTCGCAACCGAGCCAGCCGGCACGCCCGATGACCCAGACCCCGAATTGCAGTGCTGGAATCCACCCGAGCTAAGGACAGTCGATACGCCGGGATGGTCGGCCTACCAAGGAGTCGGCCCCATGACTCGACAGTTCGCGCTTGGCGGCGGCAGGAAGAGCGACCCGAATGCAACGGTAGTGTGGGTCCAAATGAACTTCTTTACCTGGGTTGAGGGCGAGCGAACCTTCGTTGACGGTTGGGAAGAGGTGTCGGTGAAGTATCCATGGCATAGCAGCTTACGGCTGGAGCGTCCAAGCCCGACAGCTAACTGGCAGCCCGCAGCAGACAACAGAATCCAGGGGGGGCATATGGAGTTTGGCACTAGGGGGCCAAGACCATGAGCCGCGCAAGCCGGGTAGCCAGCCAGCACAAACACCGATGTTTTGGCCATTTGGTGACGATGCTGCTGCTTTTTTTTTGCCGCCGTGTTCGCGTCACTTGAGTTTGGCAATCCGGCGTACGCTCAACTCAGCAGGCTGACCCCATCTGAAATCCGCCGGGGTGCCGATGACGAGTCTGAGATGGGCGCATTCCACAACCTTTTCCAGCCGCAAAGGGAGACCAATCTGCGCACCCGACTGGAGGAGTACCTTCGCTTTGGAATGGAAGCCGGAATCCTATACTCAAGTTGAGGAACGACAACCTGGAGAGAAACTACGATGCCAGGAGATTACAGTAGGAAGACCTTTGACGGGCGGAAGCAGTACGTGGGCGTGCTTATGCAGCAGGGCCGCGTGCAACTGGACGCGGACTGGAATGAACAGCAGCGCATTGGCCAGTATCGAGACGAGACCGAGGCCAGCGATGTCATCGGAAGTTGCGGGGCTCCGCTCACCGGCGGCGGGTATGGAATCAGTTCCCTCGATGACGGTCGAGACCTCAGAATCTCTCCAGGGCGGATCTATGTGGATGGCCTTCTCTGTGAAAATGAGCCCGCGCCCGTCCCCGCTGGCGTCGTCGCCGGTAGCCCTCCCCAGGTACAGCTCGAGTCGGTTTACGTTGATGGCTATCCCCTCCGGACGGGAGACTGGGTCGAATTGTATGAACCGGGGGGAGGTCTTTCCTCTCCACCCGGACCGGTCGGAGTGTCCCGTGTCATCTCGGTCGATGAAGAGAACGCGCAGATCACAATCGAGGGAGATTTAGCCGAGTTCGAATCCTCGCCGGCGCTTGATCTTCACCTTCGGCGGGTCACAACCTTTCTGACGCAACCCGATTATCCAAATCCGGGCATTGACGGCGCCGACGCGAGTCCGCCGTCGGCGATTGCTTCCCCGCCTGATCAACTGAACCTGCCGGAAGGACTGTACCTCGCGTCTTTGGATGTCTGGCAGCGGGAGGTCACCGCGCTGGATGACCCGCGCATTCGCGAAGTGGCGCTGGGAGGACCCGACACAGCCGCCCGCTTGAAGACCGTCCGTCAGGTGCGCCTGCTGGAAGTTGCTTCGTCTTCTCCCGCGGATGTCGCATGCACGACGGCGTTCCCCGAATGGGACGACTGGATTGCTCCCAGTTCCGGCAGATTGAATGCGCGGACGAAAGTCCCGTCGCCGGACGATGATCCATGCGAACTTCCGCCCAGCGCGGGGTACCGCCGGCTCGAAAATCAGCTCTACCGAGTCGAGGTTCACCAAGGCGGAAGCCGCGAACAGGCAACCTTCAAGTGGTCTCGGGATAACGGATCGGTCGAAACCAAAGTGATCGAGATCGATCCAACCGACGGCATGCGGGTCACCGTCTCCAGCGTGGGCAAGGACGAAGTTCTCGGCTTTCAACCCGGCCAGTGGGTCGAGCTAATCAGTGATGAAGCCGAACTCAAAGGCAGTCCGCATCCGCTGGTTAGAATCGCCGATGTGTTTCCCGGCCGGAATCTCATCGCACTGGAACGGGACATTTCGCTCCAGAATGGTGCCGTACGCAAGCTGCGCCGCTGGGATCAAACGGATCCCGTCACCGCAGACGGCGTCATTGCCCTCACCGAAGGCGACGCCGAGGGTTGGCTGAACCTCGAGGGCGGCATCCAGATTCAGTTTCACGAAGGCACTTATCGTTCCGGCGATTATTGGTTGATCCCCGCAAGAACGGTCACCGGTGAGATCGAGTGGCCGCCCTTCAAGACTCCAAATGTGCAGCCTGTCCCTCAACCACCCGACGGCATCCATCATCACTACTGTCGCCTGGCACTGATCGAGGCCACTGCCGACGGCGGTCTGACCATTCACGATTGCCGCTGCCGCTTTCCGTCTCTCAATCAAACTCAGTCGCTCTACTATGTCAGTGGCGACGGACAGGAAGCGATGCCGCTCTTTCCTTCCTCCGCCGAGGCTGTGATCTCACTTCCAAAGCCACTCGTCGTGGGCGTTGTCAATTCCCAGTGCCGGGAGGACCCTGCCAGAGTCCGCTTCACCGTCACCAAGGGGACGGGCCGGGTGAAATCGGCCGACCTATCGGTCTCGAACGCTGAGATCGAATTAACCTCGGATGAGAACGGCCTGGTCGAGTGCCATTGGGATCTGGGCGCTGACCTTTCGACCAGCGGAAGCCCAAGCCCACGAGACCAAAATCTGCCCAGCCAGCAGGTCCAAGCGCAACTTCTCGATGAAAATGACGAACCCGTCCACTTGCCCATCCGTTTCAACGCCAACCTCAGTGTTGCCGAGCAAGTCGCCTACGACCCGGGCGCTTGCCAGGGGTTGGCTGAGCGGACCACCGTTCAGACCGCAATAGACCGCCTGGCGGAACAAATCAGTCTGTACAAAGTCAGCGGAGACGCTCAGGTATTGCTCCCGGGCCAAACCCTCCAGCCCATCCGTGTACGGGCCGCCAACCGATGC
>CAYRCA010000122.1:0-4692 GCA_964422565.1 uncultured Acidobacteriota bacterium
GCGGCCGACGGCACGCAGAGCCAATTCGAGCTCGCTCTCGGCGAGGGGCACGGCGCTGGGCAGGGCCTCCACCAGCTCGCGGACCCGCCGGACGATCTCGGGGTAACCCCTGACCGGGATGACACGGACCCGAATCGGCAGGTCGCCGGTCCGGGCTCCGGCCTCCGGAATCGATGCCGTCGAATCCTGGGCGATCACCCGCGCGACGGTCTTCCGCTCACCGTCGAGCAGAGAAACCTCGATGCCCGAGGAGCGGAGTTCCACAGACGCCAGGAGGCGTCGCACGTCGCAGAGTTTCTCTAGTCGGTCCCGCAGCGGACAGGCCGGGAGATCGGAGGCAAATACCGGCGCCGCCGAGCCAGCCAGGCGGCAACTGACGTCACCTGCAAGAGTTCCGAGTTCCAGGTTGGAGCCATCGGAACTCCGTTCGGACACCAGGGTGTGGCCTCGGTCGAAGAGGCGCCAGTCAAAGGTGTCAAGGAACACCGTCCGACGGTCCCGAAACTCTCGAACCGCGCAGACGTACTCCCCCTGAAGCGTGTCGAGGATGCCGTTCCAGCCCCCGGAAACCTGATAGATACCGCCGCTGTGATTCATTAAGGCCTGTAGCGGTGTTATCTCACGGCCGGTGGAACCCACGCCCCAAGCCACTCCTTACCACCAAGAAACCAACGGCCAGTGAGCGATCGGCAATCAGCGGGCGGCAGGCGGCAACTGCTCAGTGCCGCCGGCTCACCAATCGTTTCATCCCTTCGGGTGCGCCCCGCTCATGACATAGCTCATGGCCACTCTCCAGTAACTCCCCCGCAGGGGGTGGGACGCTCACTCCTAAGACTCCACGATTGCCAGCCGATTCCGCGTCAGCCTACAGAGATCGCCACCACCTGTAAAGGGGGGCGGGCTCGGTAAGTGCGGTTAGTGGGGTGCAAACCAGGACCAAGAGACTAACGGCCAGTCAGCGGTCGGCAGGCGGCAACCGCTCGGTGTGTTGCCTACTCACCGCTCGCTCGCTTCGTCCCCTCGGGTGCGCCCCGCTCATGGCCAATCACTCCTCCTTTCCCCGCTTCTCCTCCTCCACCAACACTCCACCAACTCCACCAACGCATTGCCTTTCCGGCGTTCCGGGATTAGTATCAAAAACTGCCGTTCGCTCACGTCGGATGGCCCTAAAGGAGAGAAGACCCCCATGCCTGTGAGATGGATATTCGTGCTAGCCGCCGCTCTGTTCCTCTTTGCCTGTCGCTCGTCCGAACTCCCCTCGCCGCCCGTCGCCAAGAGTGAGACGAAGGAACTGGAGATCCACGGGCACACCCGCATCGATGACTACTACTGGCTGCGGGATCGGGACGATCCGGAGGTTATTGCCTATCTGGAGGCGGAGAACGAATACGCCGACCGCGTCCTGGCCCATACGCGGCCGCTCCAGGAAGAGCTCTATGAGGAGATCGTGGGACGCATCAAGCAGGAGGATTCCTCGGTTCCCTACAAACTTGATGACTATTACTACTATCAGCGTTACGAGCCGGGCAGGGAATACCCCATCTACTGCCGCAAACGCGGTTCGTTGGATGCCCCCGAGGAGATCATGCTGGACTCCAACGAACTGGCGGAGGGTCACGGGTTCTTCTCGATCCGGCCGCCGGTGGTCAGTCCCGGACAGGACCTGATCGCCTTCGGCATCGACACGCAGGGACGCCGGTTCTTCACGCTCCACGTCAAGAACCTTTCGACCGGCGAGATCCTGCCTTATTCGATCCCCCGAACCACCGCCAATCTGGCCTGGGCCAACGACAACCAGACCCTTTTCTACGGAAAACAAGACCCCGAGACCCTACGCGCCCATCGGATCTACCGTCATGTGGTGGGGACCGATCCGGCCGGCGACCCGCTGATGTACGAAGAGCCGGACGAAACGTTTCGATGCTTCGTGACGAAGACCAAGTCGCGGCGTTACCTGATGATCGCCTCCACGCAGACGCTCTCGACGGAGTTCCGCCTTCTCGACGCCGACGATCCCACCGGGGAATTCAAGGTCTTTCATCCCCGGGAAAGGAATCATGAGTACCAGGTGGACCACTTCGACCGGAAGTTCTACATCCGCACCAACCTCAACGCGGAGAACTTCCGCCTCATGGAGACCCCGGTGGAATCGACCGGTAGGGATCGGTGGCGGGAGGTCATCCCCCACCGTCCGGACGTCTTGCTGGCGGGATTCGAGATCTTCCGGGATCATCTGGTCCTGCGGGAACGCCGCGAGGGGCTCATTCAGCTGAGGATCCGGCCCTGGGCCGGCGAGGGTGAGCACTACGTGGACTTCGGAGAACCGGCCTACCTCGCTTATGTGTCCGCCAATCCCGAGTTCGACACGCCCCTGCTGCGATACGGCTATACTTCCCTCACCACGCCCAACTCGATCTATGACTACAACATGGACGAACGGGAGAAGACCCTGCTGAAGCGCGACGAGGTGGTGGGTGATTTCAATCCGGCGGATTACGCAACGGATCGACTCCACGCCCCGGGCCGCGACGGCGTGTCGATTCCGATCTCGATCGTCCACCGCGTCGACTTCCCGAGGGACGGGAGCCGCCCGCTGCTGCTCTACGGCTACGGGTCGTATGGAGCGAGTATGGACGCGACCTTCGACCCTGCGCGACTGAGCCTGCTGGATCGGGGCTTCGCCTACGCCATCGCGCACATCCGGGGTGGGCAGGAATTGGGCCGGCGGTGGTACGAGGACGGCAAGCTGTTGCGGAAGAAGAATACTTTTTCCGATTTCATCGACTGCGCGGAGTTCCTGATCCGGGAGGGTTACACCAGCCCGGATGGACTGTTCGCGGCCGGAGGGAGCGCCGGGGGACTCCTGATGGGTGCTGTGGTGAACATGCGGCCCGAGCTTTTCAAGGGGGTGGTCGCCTTCGTTCCGTGGGTGGACGTGATCACCACCATGCTGGACCCGGATATCCCTTTGACGACCAGCGAGTACGACGAGTGGGGCGACCCGAAGGAAAAGGAATACTACGATTATATGTTGTCCTACTCGCCTTACGACAACGTGGAGGCCAAGGATTATCCCAACCTGCTGATCACCACCGGGCTCCACGATTCGCAGGTGCAGTACTGGGAGCCGGCGAAGTGGGCCGCCAAACTGCGGGCTTTGAAAACGGACGACAATCTGCTGATTCTGAGGACCAACATGGAAGCCGGGCACTCCGGCGCAACCGGCCGCTTCAGGCGGCATGAGGAGACAGCCCTGGTCTACGCCTTCCTGCTCGATCAGGCGGGTTTGGGAGGGTAGCCGACCCGGCTCCCGAGTCGGGTCGACCGCCGGGGGACCGGCTTCGCTCAATACACTTCGAAAGGAGACGATGGAATGGCAGAGCGTGTGCTTAACGTCGGTTTGGTGGGTGGTGGAGCGGGTGCCTTCATTGTGCACCCCCACCAGAAGGCGATCCACTTCGATGGGACCCGACGGGTGGTCTGCGGGGCTTTGCATCCGGATCCCGATATTGCGATGCAGGAGGCCGAGGCTTGGCCTTATACGATTCGCGGGTATCGCAGCTACCGAGAGCTAATCGACCAAGAGTCCAAGAGACCCGCCGGCGAGGGCGTGGACTACATTCTCATTGTGACGCCGAATCATGTCCACCACGGGCCAGCCAAGATGGCGCTGGAAGCCGGGATTCCGGTCTTCTGCGAGAAGCCCCTGACAGTGACCCTCGAGGAGGCCGACGATCTGGTCCGGATCGTGAAGGAGAGGAACATCCCCTTCTGTGTTGCCCACACTTACCTGGGCCACTGGAGCAGCCGGTTCTCGCGGCATATCGTCCGGACGGGCTTGCTGGGCGCGATCCGCTGGGTGGACGCTTACTACATCCAAGGCTGGCTGGCGGGTCGGACGGAGGACCAGGGCGTCGTTCAGGCGGAGTGGCGGGTCGATCCCAAGCAGGCTGGAATCAGTGGCTGTGGCGGCGACATCGGCACCCATGCCCTCATGCAGCTCCGCTACGTTACCGGTCTCGAAGTCACCCGGCTCCAAGCGTTCCTGGAGACCTTCGTCGAGGGTCGTCGGCTGGACGACCATTTTTCCGCCTATTGCGAGCTCGGCAACGGCGGTCGGGCTTTGATCCGCTGCTCACAAGTCTCCATCGGCCACAAGAACGATCTGGGCATCGAGGTGATGGGTGAGAAGGGAACGCTGGTTTGGAGGCAAGAGGATCCCGAGTGTGTGCGCATCCATTTGCCTGGCCAGCCGGATCGGGTTTACTGGAGGGGAGAGGTCCAAGCCAACGACGGCTTTCTCAATGATCTCCCCGCCGAGCTGATGGCTGAGCCGACCGTCCCTTCGGGACATCCGGAGGGGTTTCACGACGCTTTCGCCCGTCTCCACCGGTGTTTCGAGGCCGATGTTCGAGCCTATCAGAGGGGCGCCTTCGACGGCGCCGACGGGTCGAAGTACGCCACTGTGGAGGATGGCCGGACGGGCATCGCCTTCCTGAGCGCGGCGGTGGAAAGCAGCGGCAACGACCACCAGTGGGTGCGGGTATAGGGGGTCGGCTCCTCGTTCCGCAGTCCCTAGCTCTACCAGCACACCCGAGGGATTCGATTAGAGTCTCAAGTCGGCCCGCGCCTTGGCCAGCAATTGGTCCAGACCCTCCAGGGAGTTATTGTTCCGGGGTCCGTAGAGTTGCT
>CAYRCA010000122.1:4702-9982 GCA_964422565.1 uncultured Acidobacteriota bacterium
CAGGACCACAGCCTTGGCGAAGGCCTCCTGCGCCGCATCCAGTTCCTGCAGCTTCCAGTGGCTCAGGCCGATGAACAGATAGGCCGCGTCGTTCCTGGGATCGCTCTGGAGCACCTGGTTGTAGGCTTGGATAACCCCGCGGAAGTCCTCTCTCCCCCAGGCGTTGGTGGCCCTCAGCTGGTAGGCCGTCGCCTTCACAGCGTCCCACTGACTGGCCTGCCATCCCTCGGGAGCGGCGCTGGGATAGGCCTCCACGGCCATATCGTAGTACCTACCCGCCTGAGCGGCGTCACCGCGTGTGCGATGGTGATCCGCCAGAAGGACGACATAGTAGATAGCCTGCCTAGGTCCCAGAACTTCTATGAGTTTTGGGGAAAGCTCCGCGACCTTCGCAGTGTTGTTTTTCGCCTGGTAGCTCTGTGCCAGCATGACGAGGACCTGCGCGTCGTTCGGGCTGGCAGACCGCAGCTTTTCGCCGAGCTCGATGGCCTTGTCGTAGTCTTCGCTGTCGAAGGCCGCCTTGAACTGCTGGGCCATGAGCGCGTCACTGGCCGGAAACCAGCTCGCCATCTTCTGGGTGAGCGCCTGCGCCCTGTCGTTCTGTCCGGCACTCCGATAGTCCTGCACGATCTGACCGAAGAAGGCCTCCATGTGCTGATTGATCTGCGCTTCCGGATGGAGCTTGCTCCTAAACGTCTCGAGCTTCCTCTCCCGCTCCGATAGATTCGGCGTGCTCAGGATCTCCTGAACCTGCTCGTAGTGCTGCCGGTAGACATACTCCGAGCTTGGCGGAATCCCCTCGGCCGAGAAAGGCTCCTGTCCGAAGGCGGGAACCAGAAGGCAGGTCAGACCAAGCAGAAAAGCAAAGGGTTGGAATCTTCTGACGCTCATTTGGCTGAATCCATCCTTGATTTAGATTTCTTGGGTGAAGACCCTGTAACACTCCCATCAGAGCCGGAGGGTACGGTCGGCCGGGGAGTCGGGCAACCATCCTCCACTTTTCCCCAATCGCGTTCAATCCTCGGGACAACGGCGATATATCAGTTTATAAAGACCCTCACTGTCTTGGCAAGTCCCCGCAGGCTTCGCTAGGCTTCGCGGCCTCACCGCTGGCGCGCTGTGGGCGTGCGGACGCCGGAGGGGGCGGCGCGCGAGCGCTACTCTTCTCGGAGCAGGGGCAGCGTCAAACAGGTTGGTCCGCCCTCCGCCTTCAGGGAGATTTCCTCTCCCGGATAGGTCAGCACTTCGATACCCTCGGCTTGGAGCGTCCGACGGGTACGTGGGTTCCCTTCCACCATCAGGCACCGTCCCGGCCGAAGGCAAAGAACATTCGTGGCCAGGGTCTCGAATTCCTCCGGCGCCGCCGGAATCGTCCGGACTCCCCTTTCCCGGAGCTCCGACCAGAGCGCGACCGGCATCAGGGGTTCGAACACGAGAGCCACTTCAGACGCCACGAAACTAATCAGAGAAAGCAGGTGGAGACAATATCTCACTCCCCGGTGCACGGGAAGATCGTAGGCTTGAACGCGGACTCCCAGGTCGGCCAGGATCGATCCGAGCTGCGCGATGCCCTCCTGGTTGGTCCGAAACCCGCGTCCTGCGACTAATGTGTGGCGATCCAGCCAGAGCAAATCCCCCCCCTCGGCAGTGCCCTCCCCTTCGACGGCTCCGATCCGGGGAATTCCAAGACGCTTAAGGTGTGCCGCCAACCCGTCCTCCTCGCCGCGCCTCGGCGCTTTTCCCATGCGCAGCCTGACGAACCCTCGATCCGTCATCAGAGCCGGGTCGAAGACGAAAACCGCGTCGGCCGACGGGCTCGCCTCCTCGACTTGGCGGTGGATCTCTACCCCCTCGGCCCTCAGAACGTCCACCAGTTCCTCATGCTCGGCCCGGGCGCGATCCGGGTCGGGCCGGGCGCTGTAGTTCCAGAGGCGGGGGTCGGCGGAGAGGAAGGAGGCCGCGGGGGGATGAACGAGGACCCGTCGCAACGGCGCCGTCATACTCTGTCCACCGAAGATCCGCACGCCTCCTGCCTCCGTCATGGTCGATGATGGCGACCCGCGACGCGGTTCGTCCAAGCTCGACCCGGTCGGGTGCCGATGGGGGCGGCGCCTGCGAAAGCCCCGACGGCCCCGAGCAGGGCACTCTCGACGAAGTCTCTTCTGGTCAGTTTGATCACCGTCGCCCCTTCCTCGGAAGTCATGGGGTTCGAAAAACTTAACACTTCGGAGAACGAAACTGCAAATCCCCTCGACCCTCTTCGTAGCCGCCCAGTGTGGCGGGGACGCTCCATGAAAAAACACAAGCGGAAGTGGGCCTGATCCATCCAGGGAGGATGA
This sequence comes from uncultured Acidobacteriota bacterium, assembly GCA_964422565.1. Lineage (GTDB taxonomy): Bacteria > Acidobacteriota > UBA6911 > RPQK01 > JAPXNP01 > CAYRCA01. The sequence goes on from CAYRCA010000122.1 coordinate 7,042, forward strand.
ATGAAGGCCCGTCGGAAAAAGCCTTGGTTCTTCGCGGCGCTTTGCGGATCGGCCCCTGCGCTGAAGGGCCGTCTCCGGAATCATCCCGCACCGGGTGTCCTCCGACTCAAACTTCCCTCATCAGGTAAACTGTGTCGTTAATGGAGCTTGGACGCCCCCTCGTACGGAAAACGATGTTGTCCAGGAAGCCGCGGGAAAACAGCATTCTCATAGCGACCGCCGCGGTCTTGGGAATGCTGGTGGTGTCGATGCTCTGCTGGCAGGAGGGCCGACCGATGCAGCTTCAGCTGGCGGCGGTCTCCGACCGGATTCTCGTGGAGGGCGAATACTGGCGCCTCATGACCGCCCTGCTGGTGCACGCCGACATGCGCCACTTCCTGTCGAACGCCGTACTCTTCGTCCTCTTCGCCTACCTTCTCTACGGTTATTACGGCTTCTGGATCTTCCCTTTCGCCAGCTTTCTCCTGGGCTCCTTCGTCAACTGGTTGTCTCTGCTCACCTACCAGCCGCAGAACATCAGCCTCGTGGGGGCCTCGGGAATGGTCTACCTGATGGTGGGTTTCTGGTTGACCATGTATATGCTGGTCGAACGCCGGCTCACCGTGAAACGACGTATCCTTCACGGAGTCGGAGTCGGCCTCATTGTCTTGATGCCCACGGCTTTCGACCACGCGGTCAGCTACCGGAGCCATTTTCTGGGAGTGGTCGTGGGAATCGCCTTTGCCCTGCTCTATTTCTATGTCCGTAAAGACTGGATCCGCGCCGCCGAGGAGGTCGATTTCAGTGAAGCCTGGCATGAGCCCGAGGTGGAAACGGGCGGCTATATCGCGTAGTGCCGTGTGGCTGAAGTACGGGTCGCACCCGGGACCTTGACTGATGGAATTTGAATTCGCCACCGCCGGCAGGATCCTGTTCGGCCCCGACGCCGTTTCGAAGGCGGCCGACTTTGCCGTTGAGCTCGGCCGCCGCCCTCTGGTGGTCGGGGGCGGATCGGAGGAACGATCCCGACCGCTGGTCGAACACCTTGCCGAACGCGGTCTGGAGGCGAGTTCCTTTCCGGTGGCGGTCGAACCCACCGTCGAGATGATTCGCCAAGCCACGGCACAGGTTCGTGGAGTGGGCTGTGATCTCGTGGTCGCCATCGGCGGCGGCAGCGTCATCGACGCGGGAAAGGCGGTTGCGGGCCTGGCCACGAACCCGGGAGACCCGCTCGACTTCCTGGAGGTCATCGGGCGGGGCAGAGAGTTGGCTGAGGCACCCCTGCCCTGCATCGCCATCCCTACGACCTCCGGAACCGGTGCGGAGGTGACCCGGAATGCCGTCCTCCGATCACCGGAACACCAGGCGAAAGTGAGTCTGCGCAGCCATCGGCTCTTTCCAGCGGTCGCACTGGTAGACCCCGAACTCACCGTGAGCCTCCCCCCCAATCAAACAGCTGGTTGCGGTCTTGACGCCTTGACACAGTTGCTGGAACCGTTCGTCTCCTCCCGCCGCAACCCCTTGACGGACGCCATCTGCCGGGAGGCCATTCCGCGGGCGGCGCGGTCTCTGGTCAGGGCCTACGACAGGGGCGCCGATCTCGATGCACGGCGGGACATGGCCCTAGTCAGCCTCAGTGGCGGCATCGCCCTCACCAACGGAGGACTGGGCGCCGTTCATGGTCTGGCCGCCCCGCTGGGGGGGATGCTGACAGCGCCTCATGGCGCGCTCTGTGCTCGTCTCCTGCCCTTCGCCTGCGGGGCCGTCATCCGGGCGCTGGAATCTCGCGGTGACCCCGAGGGTCTGCTGGACCGGTTCGACGAGATCGGCCGACTCCTGACGGGCCTCTCTCGGGCGGACCGACGGGATGGCTTGAAGTGGCTGGAGGATTGCTGTCGGCACATGCGGGTCGCCAGCCTCTCCGCCTTGGGGTTGCGGGCGGGGCGGATCCCGGCCGTCGTGGAGAAGGCGCGCCGGGCCAGCAGTATGCGGACCAGCCCGGTCGAACTGGGGGAGGATGAACTTGCCGCAATTCTGGCGAGGGCCCTTTAGGCATTGAAGGCACGAGGAATGAGTGGCTATGGGCGGGGCGCAGCCGAAGGAATGAAACTCGCGGCGGTTTCGAGTTTCGGGCTTCGACGCGGTTGACACTCCCCCTTCGGGCGCCGGACAACGATGGAGGAGGTTTTGAATAGCATGAGAATCTTCCCGTTACTGTTACTGCTGAGCGTGTTCGTTGAAGGGGCGCTCTCTCAGGCGCCGCACGTTCACAGCGAAGACGAGATGCACGGACGGCGCCGGGACTCCTCGGCCTACCTCTCGATGCTCGAGGCCCCGTCGCGGGACGAATACCAGAAGCCCGACGAGGTTGTTGCCGCTCTCGCCCTGCGCCCCGGGGAAGTCATTGCCGACATTGGGGCCGGCTCGGGTTATTTTGCCCTCCGTCTGGCGCGTGGGGTTGGACGGTCGGGCCGCGTCTACGCGGTCGATATCAACCCCGACTTCGTCCTTTTCCTGAACCGCCGGCTTCGGGACGAGGGCTTGACCAACGTGTTCACCATTCTGGCCGAGCCGGATGATCCTCTACTGCCTCCAAACACAGTCGACCGCTTCTTTATCTGCAACACCTGGCATCATATCGACCGGCAGGAAGTCTATCTGGATCGAATCCGCGAGAGCCTGAAGCCGGGCGGCCAGGTGGTCATGATTGACTACGAAAAGCGGGAACTACCCGTCGGCCCTCCAATGTCGATGAAGATCGCCCGGGACGAGCTGGTTCGGCAAATGACGGAGGCGGGATTCCACCTGTCCGCCGACCTGGATTTGCTCCCGTACCAGTATTTCCTGGTCTTCACGCCAGCACCGGCTTCCTGATGTCCCCCCGGCTGCGTCATTGGGCCCATCTCCCGGCGGGCCTGCTCCTCGGAGCCGGGCTGTCCTTGGCTCTCCTGGCGATTGGGGC
>CAYRCA010000123.1:0-9965 GCA_964422565.1 uncultured Acidobacteriota bacterium
GGCGGGGACAGAGGTTGACCCCGCCGCCCGTGAAGGTGGCCGCGCTCGATGCGGGACTCCGAGTTGCGCAGTTCGAGCGAATTCGGAATAACCCGGCGGCTCGGGAGTTGTTGCGGTCCGTTGGTCCCGATGTTGCTGTGGTGGTCGCCTTCGGACAGATCCTTCCGGTCGGTTTCTTCGACCAGCCCCGTTTCGGCACCGTCAATGTCCACGCCTCGATCCTTCCGGCCTACCGCGGCGCGGCTCCGGCCGCCCATGCGATTCTTAACGGAGACAGGGAGACGGGCGTAACCATCATGCGCATCGACGAGGGGATGGACACGGGAGACGTGCTCCGCCGCCGGCGGGTTCCGATTTCGGAGGAGATGACCGCCGGGGAGTTGGAGGACGTGCTGGCCCGGGAGGGCGCCGATCTCCTGCTTCCGACCCTGCAGGACTATCTGTCCGGAAAGATTCGACCGGAGCCGCAGAGACATGAACTAGCGACACTCGCCCCCCGGATTCGGAAGGAGGACGGCCGCGTCGATTGGGACGAGGAGGCCCGGCGGGTGCACAACCGGATTCGGGCGATGAATCCCTGGCCAGGGGCCTTCTCCGCCTGGCGAGGCGAGGAAGTCAAGATCTGGCGGTCTCTGCCTTCCGAAGGCGCTGTCGAAGCCGATGCGAATGCCGGAGTCGTCCTGGCCCTCGGATCCGACTACATCGAGGTCGGCTGTGGCGCCGGCGCGATCAGGCTCCTGGAGTTGCAGCTTCCCAATCGGAAGAGGGTGGGCGGGCGGGATTTCATCAACGGCGCCCGGCCGCGACTGGGGGAACGTTTTGGCTGATCGCCGGCCGGGCGGACGAGACCGGGCCCGCCCCTCTTGGACAGCCGGGTTCTTCGTTCCGGTCCCTGTTGAGTTTCAGCCCGGACTCCGGGACATCGGGATTTCGATTCAGCCATGACCCATCCGACGGAACCGCGCCAGGGGACTCCGCTCCCCAGGAACCCTCGCGCGCTCGCCGTGCGCGCGCTTTCCGCTCGATTCGAGGGAGCGCAGTCCCTGGAGGCAAGCTTCGGCTCCCCGCCCTTCTCGCGGATGCCCTTGCCGGATCGTCTGCTGGCGCGGGAGCTGGTCGACGGAGTCCTGCGCAATCTGTTGTTGTTGGACTATCTCATCAGCCGACTGTCGAACCGTCCCCCTTCGCGCATCGAGCCCGTCCTGCTCTGGATCTTGAGGGTCTCAATCTACCAGATGAGTTTTCTGAGGATCCCGGACTACGCCGCGATTCACGAGGGGACCGGTCTCTGTCGGCAGTTTGGAAGAGCTCACGCCCGAGGCTTCATCAACGCCGTGCTGCGTCAGTACCAGCGGCGACGGCCAACACCCCCTCGGGGAGATTCGGTTGAGAATCTTGCCGTCCGCTTCAGCCATCCGGGCTGGCTGGTCTCCCGCTGGGTCGACCGTTTCGGTCTGGAGGCCGCGATGGGGCTTCTCGATCGGAACAATACGCATCCGCCCTCCACCCTCTGGGTCAATCCCTTCCGCCTCTCCGTCGAGGACTTCTGCCGCCGTCTCGAGGAGAGCGGGGTGAAGTACACCGGGATCGACGGTCTTCCCCACGCGGTGCGTGTTGACCACCGGGGTTTTGTCCGGCACGACCTCTACCGGGAGGGGGCCTGCTTCTTCATGGACCGGTCCAGCCAGTTGGCGGCCTCCCAGGGCCGGGCGGAAGGGCGGTCTCGGCTGGCCGATCTGTGCGCCGCACCAGGGGGAAAGAGTTTCATCCTGCGCCGCCGCGCGGGTCCGCAGGCGTCGCTGGCGTGCGTCGACCGAAACGAGGGCCGGCTTCGGGAGATGGCGGAGCGCGCCGCGAGTCTGGGAGTTCCGGGGCTGAGTTATGTGTTGGCCGACGCCGCGCGACTTCCCTTTCCGCGGCGGTTTGATTTCGTATTGGCCGACGTCCCCTGCTCCGGCCTGGGGACGCTGCGATCCAATCCCGACATCCGCTGGTTTGTCGGCGAGGACGATCTGATCCGTTACCAGGCGCGGCAGGTCTGGATTCTCGAGGAGGCTTTTCGCATTCTGGTTCCGGAGGGAGAGTTGCTCTATTCGACCTGTTCCACCGAGCCGGAGGAGAACGAACAGGTGGTGGAAGCGCTGCTCCTGGCCCATCCGGAGGCGCGGATCGAGGGGGACTACCTCCGGACCTTTCCCCGCGACGAGGGAGGGGATGGTTTTTTCGTCGCGCGGATCCGGCGGCGGGGCTGATCGTGGCCCTCCGCCGTTCGATCCCCGCTATTCCCCCATCGACCCGGAGGGACCTCTCCGACCGGCGGCCGGCCGCCGCCCCAACGTTCCTCGGATTCGAGCGAGTTGTGTGGGTTTGTGATAATTTAGAGTCTGCGAACGGCACGGCTCCATCGCCCGATTCGGGCGGATTTGAAACTCGTCGAGGATCCGAGAGCGGTGGAGAAGGCCAGGGCGACGTTGGTGAGTGAAGTTCCTCGAGAAAGTCTGCGGCTTCGGCCGGTGATCGGCCGGATGAAGAGCGCGGCCCTTGGGGGCCCTCAGCCTCGGCGGTTCCCATGTCTCTCATTAGAACCCGACAATCTCTCCACTCCCGGTTTTTGAGCTGGGGAAAGCTGATGCTGCTGGCTGGTGTTCTGGGTACAGTCTTCTTTACCAGCCTGATTATCGGCATGCGAACCGCCGTCCGGGGACACGAAGTCCAGACCCCCCCGCTTCTGGGGATGACCTTGGACGACGCGCAGGATCTCTTCTCGCGGCTCGACATGAACCTGGTTGTCGCTGGAAAGCGGTACGATGCCACCGCTCCCGAGGGTGCCATTATTTCCCAGGTGCCGAGCCCCGGCGTCGGCGTGAAGTCCAACCGGAGTGTTCGCGTTGTCGTCAGCCTGGGCAGGCGGACCCATCCGGTGCCGGATCTGCGGGGGCGGTCCCTGCGTGCCGCCCGTTTGCTGGCGGAACAGAACGGATACGGTGTCGGACGAATCTCGGAGGTTGCGGTCCAGGGTGGAAGAGACGAAATCGTGGCCCAATGGCCTCTCCCGCAGGCCACCTCCAACCTGGACGATCAGATCGACGTTCTCGTGGAACGTCCCGCCGTCGAGGCATACGTCATGCCGGAGTTGATCGGGCAGAATCTGAACCGGGTGTTGATCTTTCTCGGCAACCAGGGTTTCGAGACGAAGGTCTATTACCGAGAGCATCCCGGAACCCGGCGGGGCACGGTGGTCAGGCAGTATCCCGAGCCGGGGTACCCGGTAAGAAAGGAAGAGGTGGTCAATCTGGAGGTGGCTCGTTGACCCCCTGTGTCGCCCCGTCGATTCTGGCCGCCGATTTCGGCCGCCTGGCGTCGGAAATCCGGTCGGTTGAAGCGGCGGGAGCGAATATTCTCCACATCGATGTCATGGATGGGCATTTCGTACCCAACCTGACGGTGGGTCTCCCGGTGGTTCGGGCGCTCCGGCGAGTGACCGATTTGCACCTCGACGTGCATCTCATGATATCGAACCCCGATGAAATGGCGTTGCGGTATGTCGAGGCCGGCGCCAATTCGGTCACCGTCCACTATGAGGCGGCGTTGCACCTCGACCAGATTCTCTCCGATATCCGGCGCGCCGGCGCCTGGGGGGGCGCCGTCCTGAACCCCCACACGCCGGTTTCCGTGCTCGAGGAGATTCTCCCCAAGTGCGACTTGGTCCTGATCATGTCGGTCAATCCGGGGTTCGGAGGACAGGATTTCATTTCAACCAGCTTCGAAAAAGTGAGAAAATTGAAAAATCTGATAGGCTCGAAGGGGTTGAACGTCAAGATTGAGATCGACGGTGGCATCGGTCCCCACAATGCCGCGGACGCGGTTCGGGCCGGCGTGGACATTCTGGTCGCAGGGACAGCCATCTTCGGAGCGGCGGACGCCGCGGGCGCCTTTCAGGAAATGAACCGGGCCGCGCGGGCGGTCGGAGCTCCCGAACTGTGAGGGCATTAGTGTTATGTTGGTGGTTGTGAAACGAATTATCCCGTTGTTGCTGATTGGAGTGGCGCTTTCGGGCTGTGGCCAGAAGACCGCCGGTCTGCAGGAAGGGGCCGTGGCGCCGGACACTCACTTGTTCGAGAACGGCATGGAGTATCTGGAGAAGAACCAGTTTATCAAGGCGCGGCTGTCCTTCCAGACCCTGATCAACACCTATCCGGACAGCGAGCACACACCGGCGTCATTTCTGTCGATCGCGGACTCCTATTATGCCGAGGGGGGAACGGAGAACCTTCTGCAGGCCGAGGCGCAATACAAGGATTTCTTGATCTTCTACCCCACTCACGACATGGCGGACGACGCGCAACTGAAGATCGCCTCGATCAACTACAAGCTCATGAAACCGTACGACCGCGACCCGACCAACGCCCGGAAGGCCGAGATCGAGCTCCGGCGGTTTATCCAGAACTACCCGGACAGCGAGCTGATACCGACGGCCCGGGAGGCCCTGCGCGAGGTCGAGGAAACCCTGGCCAGACGGGACCACGAGATCGGAGAATTCTACTTCAGGCGGGATTCCTTTACCGCCGCCGAAAGTCGATTCAAGGAAGTGCTGGACAAGTACCCGGCGTTCAGCATGATGGATCTGACCCTGTTCCGACTGGGAAGAGCTCTGGAGGAGACGGGCCGGGTGACGGAGGCGTCGGTCTACTACGAGAGGCTCGCCCGCGAGTACCCGTTCAGCTCCCACTTTGGCGTCGCAAAGGAGAGACTGGCCCTGCTGGAGCGGGACGTTCCCGAGATCGACCAAGAGGCGGCGGCCCGAAACATGGCGAATCGGCGAGAGGAGTCTTTTTCCATTCTCGACCCCGTTCGCAGCGTCTGGCAGGTGTTCACGGGGCGCCCCGATATCTATGAGATCGCCAGAAGGCGTGCGGAGGAGCGGCGGCTGGAGGAGGATGGCGCGCTTCTTTCAACCGAGAGCTCCGTTCCCCAGGATTGAAGGTAAGGGCATGTACCGACTGGTTCTTGCCGATGACAGCAGGACGATTCAGAAGGTCGTGAGACACTCCTTTCCAGCCGACCAACTGGACAACTTCGAGGAGGGGCTGAGCGCCCTCGAACATGTCCAGCGGTGGGGCGCCGACGTCGTCTTGGCTGACGCGGCCCTGCCGGGGTTCGACGGTTACGAGCTCTGCCGCCGGATCAAGCTGGAAGACCGTACGGCGGCAATCCCGGTGGTTCTCCTGGCCGGGTCGCTGCAGCCCTTGGACGAAGCCCGTGTGGCGTCGGTCCAACCCGACGGGGTGTTGACCAAGCCCTTTGAAACGACCGAACTGGTCGCCTTGGTGGAGCGGCTGGTCAAGGCGCCGCCCGAGGTCAGGGCACCCGAAATGTCGGTGGGGTCCCCGCCCGACCCGTCCGAGCAACCGGGGGACTCCGAGCCGGAACCGCCGGGAATGCTTTTCGGTCTTTCCCGCTCCGCCTGCCGGTCGGACTTCCAGATTCTGCCCGTCCGATCCTGGGGCGGAGCGACAAGCGCAGCCCCGGACCTGACCGACGAACAGTTCCGCGCGATCATCGAGGCCGTCTCCCGGGAGGTTGTTGGGAGTCTGCGGCAGATCGTACCCGAGGTCGCGCGACAAGTACTCCGGCGCTGACCCTCCCCCCGCCGGGCGCCGGTCGACACCCAATTGCCCACTCCCCGGGCTGAGCTATAATGCACGCTTTGCCTGCGTCCGTAGACAAGGAGATCCCCGTGGCCACAGAGATTCCGAAAAGCTACGAGCCGAGGGAGACCGAGGCGTCCCTCTATCGCTGGTGGGAGGAACGGGGATTCTTCACTGCGGACGTGGATTCGGATCGGCCCGCCTACTCCATGGTCCTTCCCCCTCCCAACGTCACCGGTTCGCTTCACATGGGGCACGCCCTGAACCATACCCTGCAGGACATTCTGGTCCGATGGCGGCGGATGCAGGGCCATAACGTTCTGTGGCTTCCCGGAACCGACCACGCCGGAATCGCGACTCAGAACGTGGTGGAGCGGAACCTGGCCGAACAGGAGAAGACGCGGACCGACTTCGGCCGGGAGGAATTCGAAAGGATTGTCTGGGACTGGAAGGAGAAGTCCGAGACCAACATCCTCCAACAGATCAAGCGGCTGGGCTGTTCGTGCGACTGGACGCGCAAGCGCTTCACCCTGGATGAGGGGCTCTCCCGGGCCGTCCGGGAGGTCTTCGTCCGCCTGTTCGAGGAGGGGTTGGTTTACCGGGGAGAGTACCTGGTCAACTGGTGCCCGCGATGCGGAACCGCCATCTCCGACCTGGAGGTCGAGCACGAGCCCACCGAGGGGCATCTTTGGCACATCCGCTACCCGGTCGCCGGCGGCGACCGGGTCGTCGTCGTCGCGACCACCCGGCCCGAGACGATGCTGGGCGATACCGCGGTGGCCGTTCATCCCCAGGACGACCGCTACGGCTGGCTGCGGGGACTGACGATCCGTCTGCCCCTGATGAACCGGGAGATCCCCGTGATTCTCGACACCTTCGTCGAAGCCGAATTCGGCACCGGCGTGGTCAAGGTGACTCCGGGCCATGATCCGGCCGACTTCGACGCGGGCCGTCGACACGGCCTGCCGGTCCTCCAGGTGATCGGCCCCGACGGCCTCATGACCGGCGAGGCCGGCGCTTATCGGGGGATGGATCGTCTCGAGGCCCGAAGGCGCGTGGTGGGCGATCTGGAGGCCGTCGGCTTGCTGGAGAGGGTCGAGCCCCACACCCACAACGTTGGACATTGCCAGCGTTGCCACGCCGTTGTGGAACCCCTGGTTTCGACCCAGTGGTTTGTGAAGGTCAGACCCTTGGCCGACAAAGCGATTCAGGCGGTGGAAGAGGGCCGGACCGTCTTCGTACCCCGGAACTTCGAACGGGTCTATTTCGAGTGGATGCACAACATCCACGATTGGTGCATCAGCCGCCAGCTGTGGTGGGGACACCGCATCCCGGCGTGGTACTGCGGCGCCTGTGGACGCATGACGGTGGCGCGCGAGGCGCCGCGGGTGTGCGCTCACTGCGAGTCCGATCGGCTGAGCCAGGATACGGACGTTCTGGACACCTGGTTCAGCTCGGCCCTGTGGCCCTTCTCCACCTTGGGATGGCCGGAGGAGACCCGGGAGCAAGAGGTCTTCTATCCCACCTCCACCCTGGTGACGGGCTTCGACATCATCTTCTTCTGGGTCGCCCGCATGATGATGATGGGACTTCGCTTCAAGAAGGATGTGCCCTTCCGGCAGGTCTTCATCAACGGCCTGGTTCGGGACGAGCAGGGTCGGAAGATGTCCAAGTCCCGGGGGAATATCATCGATCCCCTGGAAATTATCAAGGACTACGGAACCGACGCCGTCCGCTTCACCCTGGCGGTCACGGCCGTGCCGGGAACGGATATCCCCTTCTCCATCAGCCGCATGTCCGGTTACCGGGCGTTCTGCAACAAGATCTGGAACGCCGCCCGATTTCTACTGCTGAATCTGGACCTGGCTGAACCCGTGACCGAACCGGAGATCGAGGGTATTCTCGAGGAGGCCGAGGTCGAACTGGAGCACCGCTGGATCATCTCCCGTCTCCACGAGATCATCGAGCGCACCAACACCGACTTGGAGAGGTTCCTCATCCACGAGGCCAGCAACGCCCTGTACCAGTTCTTCTGGAGGGACTTTTGCGACTGGTACATAGAGATGGTCAAGACCGACCTCTCGGGCAAGGACAAGCCGCGGAAGGGGAGGGCGCGGAAAGTGGCCAGCTACGTCCTGGAGACCTCGCTGCGTCTTCTGCACCCCTTTATTCCCTTCATTACCGAGAGTATCTGGCAGAAGGTGCCCCATCATGGGGAAACCATCATGCGAAGCCCCTACCCCAAAGCCCGTCCGGAATGGCGAAACGACGGTGCCGTGGATTCGATGCAACGGCTGCAGGAGCTCATCTCCGCGATGAGAACGGCCCGGGCCACGAACAATATCGATCCCCGCAAGCGGATCTCGGTCACATTGCGGTGTGACGATGAGGCGCGGCGGTTTCTGGAGGGTCAGCGGCACCAGATCCGCCACTTGGTGCGAACCGACGCGATCGCCTTCCAGACCGAGTTTCCGAGCGATCGGTTACTGATCCAGGGGGCGACCGCGTTGGCCGAGTATGCCCTGGCTCTGGACGACGTCATCGATTTCGACGTCGAACGGGGTCGACTCGAGAAGGAGGATAAGAAGCTGGTGAACGAGCTGGCGAACCTTGAGGGAAAGCTCCAGAACCAGAGTTTTCTGGAAAGGGCGCCGGCCGATGTGGTGACGAAGGCGCGAGAGCGCCGCCGGGAGGTCCGGGACCTGCTGATCAAGGTGCGGGACAAATTGAAACGATTGCCGTCTTGACGGAACAACACCACGCGATGACAGCCCGCGATGTTCGATGAGATCGAGATCCTCGATCGGGTCGATTCCACCAACGAGTATCTCAAGGAATTTCTCTCCGGGGGTCGGTCTCGGCTAGTCGTCGCCCGGGAGCAGACGGAGGGTAGGGGCCGCTTCGGCCGCGGTTGGCACTCCCCGCGCGGAGAGGGGCTGTACGTGTCCTACCTGATCTACCCGCGCTGGGAGGTCCGCTACTCCGGGTACCTGAATCGGATTTCCAGTCTCGCGGTTGTCGATGCGATCCGGGAGCAGGGAGGGAGGGATCTGGCACTGCGCCTGAAGCCGCCCAACGACGTCTTCGTCGGTCCGAAAAAGGTGTGCGGTATCCTGACCGAGCTGGGTTCGACCGGAGAGAGGATGAACTGGGCGATCATCGGAATCGGGATGAATCTCTATCAAACGGCCTTCCCGGCGGAGATCGACGCGGCGACCTCGCTTCGGCTGGAAGGGCTGGAAGTCGCCAACCCCATGACCTTCTGCCGAGCGCAGACGCGACACTTGACGAGGCGGCTGCGCGCTGCGGGACGGGGGGAGTGGGCGCTGTTGGACGAGGATTATCGACGGGAAACAGGATGAGCATTTTCAACTACCGAGACCAACCCGGCTATTTCCGGCGTCTCAAGGACGCCCTGCAGACCACGAAGGACGATCTCGCTTTCCAGATCGGCAAACTGACCGGAACGGGGGAGAGCCCGGTCACCGAAGATCAGATAGAGGATCTCGAGGCGGCGCTGATCGGCGCCGATATCGGTGTCTCCACGACCCTCCATATCATCGAAAGGATTCGAACGGAGACCTCGGGAAGTCGGTTTGTCACCAGCCACCAAGTCGCCCGAATGATCCGAGAGGAACTGTTGGGCATCTTGAGGAAACCGGACGGAGCCGACCCGTCGAGACCGCTTCCGAAGCCTTGGGTGGCTTTCGTGGTGGGGGTCAACGGAGTCGGCAAGACCACGACTATCGGGAAACTGGCCCGGCTTCACCGGAACGAGGGGCGCTCGGTCCTCTTCGCGGCCTCCGACACTTTCCGCGCGGCGGCCATCGAGCAATTGGCCATCTGGGCGGAACGGGCCGGGGCCGACGTGATCCGCCAGGGCCAGGGTGCCGATCCGGCCGCCGTGCTCTTCGATGCGATCACCGCGTGCAAGGCCCGGGGAGGCGACGTCCTGATCGTCGACACGGCGGGGCGCGTCCACACCAAGAGCAACCTAATGCGGGAGTTGGAGAAGATGACCCGGGTGGCGTCTCGGGAGGTCCCCGGGGCCCCACACGAGGTGTACCTGATCCTGGACGCTACGACGGGACAGAACGGCCTCGCGCAGGCGCGCGAATTTCTGAAGGCCTGTGGGGTGACGGGATTGATCGTGACCAAGCTGGATGGGACGGCCAAAGGCGGTATTCTGGTGGCCGTCGCTCGCGAGCTGGGCATCCCGATTCGGTTCATCGGCGTCGGCGAAAAGCTGGAGGATCTGCTCCCCTTCGATCCCGAAGCCTACGTCGAGACTCTGGTCTGACCCGAGTCGGCGCGCCG